>NZ_LSSO01000069.1:0-1348 GCF_001645205.1 Brevibacillus sp. SKDU10
CCAGTCCTTTGGCACTTCTGCTTTTGGGAGCATCTGTGGATTGTACATAATGACCTCAGGCAATAGCATTTCCCCATACCAGCGATCTTGTGCGTCTTTATACATGGCTGGAATCTGATCACCGAAGGAAGGTTTGTAGCTCTCCAGCAATCCTTCCAAAGCGGCAGTCCGTAAGCTGGATTGTGTGCCTCCCCACCAAAAATCGGCCTGTGGATTGCTCTTTTCTCCTCGAATTCGCTCCAGGATTTCCTGCGCCCCAATTGTTAAAACATCCACTTTTATATCAGGATGAGTAGCTTCAAATTTCGGAATAACGTATTCTACAACGCTCTTATCCCGTCCCGTGTAAATTACTAGCTGCTGTTGGGAGCCCTGCTTTGTCACCGCCTCCCTTGATGGAGCCGACGCATCTGTCCCTGCTTGAGAAGAACAGCCTGCAAGCGAGGTTAGTACCACTCCCATTAGAATTAGCTTTATCCAGCTTTCGCCTTTATCCGCTCCCCATTTTTTGATTTTTAGCATGCGATCTGCTCCTTTCCCCACCTGCTATTTTGAACCTCCTCTTTCATTGCCCAAAAGGTTCAGCTATTTTCCCTGATCAAAATTAGCTTGCAAGTCTGTTCATATTTAAACATTCCGATCAAAAAGACTGTTTATTCTGACACTTTCTAGGTAACTGCCTGTTATCGAAAATAATGCTGACTCATCAACTGATGATTCGTCATGATTACTAACAAATTATGGATGAAGAAGGTGAATTATGCTTGATTTTTACTAAAATGCAATGACTTTCATTTTGCGTAAAACTAGTAAAACGCTCTATCATTCTGCCGTCCCTAGTATTTTCCCAACAAAAAAATCGCAAGCAACTGCCTGCGATTTCCATCATTGGATTGTTTTCTTCTTTTGCCATATGGGACTTTATCTTTTTTTAATAGGAATATAAATCAAAATGATAGAGTCTTTGTCTTCTATATGAGTAAATTCCGTCCCATATACCTCAAAATTGTCTCGTGCATCAAGCTCATAGTCAACACTAGCAAACCATGTCCCCCAGATATAGTCGTAGGTGGTTCTAAGCTCACTGCCGGTCCCTTGATGGCGAAAAACAGCATACTCCCCAGGCTGAATCGTGTGAGCAACCATCCCTTTTGGAACTTCCACAATCTTCTTTACCTGTATAGCCGCTATTCCATAAAAGGCAGTTAGCTCTGTCAACTGATGAAGGGAAAGGGGCATCTCAGCCGTGCAAATTCCGTATCTTATATCAGGATTACAAATCATTTGCTTTTCCCCTATCTCCCATTCTCGTGTGAAATAGTGTTGCCATATTTGTTTAAACTGATTT
>NZ_LSSO01000070.1:0-2361 GCF_001645205.1 Brevibacillus sp. SKDU10
GGTAAAAAGCGCAATTGAGAAGCTTCTTCAAAGCAAAATGGCTGGAAAAGAAATTGCTCTTGAAAAGCGTATTGATGTGTTAAATGACTTTATTGAAGAGGGGTTTGCACATCTTACCGACATTTCGCCTACGTATAGTCGTGAAATGAACGATCCAACTGCCCAGCTTGATGATGTATATCGTAAATACTTAAGGGTAGTATGGGATTTTAAATAAGAGATTTGTTGTAGCATCTCTTTTCATTGGGTGACTGATTGTTTACAGACATCTGATCTCGAGCATTTTTTCGTTTAGTGATACATAATAGAATTGATTCTTGTTACTTTTGTGATGATTTCAGACACTACATTCAAAATCTTTACTGTGCAATTAGTAAGCTGTATATTTTCTTACAAAAATTTATTAATAAGCTCAATCAACGCTGATTCAGGGCATTGATCAGCTTTTATTAAAGGAACGCTATTATTCATATAGCGTTCTTTTTTGTTGGAATTTTACCGCATTTTCGAAATCAAACACGAGCTTTCAGATGGAGGGAAATGATGGGCCTATGTCCCATTGAGAAGGGAAGTTATAAAGATTTTTGGGGAGGAAAAATTGTTCAAATGCATGCGGGGATACTTGTTTTGAAATATATACCATATAAGTTGCGTAAGGTAAAAATATTTGGTTGTGTACAAAATATTTTATATCGTGTAAACTAAGGATGTAATCAATCAAGATAGGAGGAAGTAATTGAATGGAGCCATTTTCTTTACCGAAGCTGCAATACAATTATGACGAGTTGGAACCTTATCTCGATGCCAGAACCATGGAAATCCATCATGGCAAGCACCATGCAACTTATGTGACGAATTTGAACAAGGCAATCGAGAACTATCCCAGGTTCAAGAATGCTACTGTAGAAGAATTGATCAGCAATTTGAACGATGTACCGGAAGAAATTCGTACAGCGGTTCGAAATCATGGAGGTGGGCATTATAGTCATAGCCTGTACTGGTCCATCATGAGCCCGACTGGGGGCGGGAATCCTGATGGTGATATAGCGAAGGGAATTGAAAAGCATTTTGGTAGCTTTGCACAGATGAAGGATGAGCTGACAAAAGCTGCTGTAAGCCGATTTGGAGCGGGGTGGGGATGGCTGGTTGTCAATGGGGACAAGTTGGAAGTCACCAGTACGCCCAATCAGGATACTCCTTTTATGGAAAATAAAACGCCGATTCTGGTCGTCGATGTTTGGGAGCATGCTTATTATTTACAGTATCAGAATAAAAGGCCGGATTTTGTCTCCTCCTGGTGGAATGTTGTTAACTGGGAGGAAGTGAATCGTCGTTATAACGAAGCGATTCGTTAATCTTGAATTTTCTAAGCTTTGCAGAAGAGACAGATATGCTTCTGCAAAGTTTTTTTACTATAAATCTCTTAATCTTGCTCAGAGAGGAACGGTGTCCATGAACAAACATGCGGTTCGATTACGAGAACAATCAACAAGAAATGAGATATTGCTGTTGCTCAAGAAGCGTGGTTCAGTAAGTGTCCAGGAAATGTCGGAGCATTTGGGAGTAACGAGGATGTCTGTTCGCAAGCATTTATACGCTTTAGAAAAGGACAGTTATATCCAATCTAGCATTCTGCGTCAGCATGTAGGAAGACCAACTTATTCCTATCGACTTACGGTTTTATCCGAAGAATTATTTCCGAATGAATACGATAGTCTGGCCATGGAATTGATTCAGGAGATCAATGACATGTTCGGGGAATCGTTAGTAAATAGCTTATTTGAACGGAGAATGGCAAAGATAGAGAAACAGTACCGTGAAGCGATGTCAGGACAAAACTTTGAGGAAAGAGTAGCAACCTTGGCCAAAATCCAGGATCAAGAAGGATACATGGTCAAATTAGAAAAAAAACAAGATGATACATATTTATTGGATGAAGCAAACTGTCCTGTTGTAGAAGTTGCAATCCGCAATCGCCAAGCATGCCAATGTGAGGTTGCTCTATTCGCAGCGTTGCTTGACGCTGATGTGCAGCGTACGGAATGCATTGCAGACGGGAATGTGAGATGTCGTTATTTGATAAAGGAGAGGGGCAAGAGCTAAGGCTGGTAGGGGAGAAGGAGATGAATCGCAGCTGATAACGGAAATGATCAATATATAGGGAGGAGAGAATCAGGGTTTTGCATTAGCAAAGTTATTATTTATGATTTGGGAGTCAATAACTAAACTTAGTATAAAATATATCCTTACATAAGAAGAACGGTTTTAAAAATCAATTCTTGAAAAGGAGAATTACAAGCTATTGAGTTTTATACGTAATCATATAAAACAGGACAAAAAGTTCGTTTATTCTTTTTGTCC
>NZ_LSSO01000071.1:0-6448 GCF_001645205.1 Brevibacillus sp. SKDU10
TTTTGTACCTGATAAAGAGTAAATCAGGAATTCCATCTGTTACTTTGAGAGCATCTGGAGCAAAATCAATACCGACAATTCTATTAGAAGCATCTCGTTTAAATTCAAAGTTGACCGTAGGCACTTGGATTTGACCATTAATCGCTACTAAAACAGATTTGTCCTTTGCCAATCCTTTTGTCAGAGAATAATTTGTTTCTCCACCTTTTGCTTCGTAAAACTCTTCTTCCTCTTCAGTCTCCAGCAGAACGATACGATCATCGAGCTCTTTTGTCCGAATATCTGTCTTATTTTCAATATCAATGAGACGTTCCTTCAGACTAGTAAAGCTCGCTTTTGGAAACAAGCCATTTTTCGATTCCACATCACGATTGTGGGCATCTACAACCTCTTTATCAGAACCATGCTCTACGGTTTTTATACGTTTTGCTAGATCTGTTAGCACTGTCTGAAGAGTAAGGCCTGTGTAGTTTGGATCGTTAACAACTCCAATCAGAGAAGCGCCAGTGGTAGCAGCAAGATCATCGCGAATAGCCTTATCGGCATTCTTACGCGCGCTTTCCTCGTCAGCGATTTGTTGAACAAGGGATGTTGTCAGATTAGCATTCCCATCATTATCAAGCGTACCGCCCTTACCATAGATATCCTTCATAAGTTGAACCAGGTTCATGTATGCTCTAGCATCTGTTGCGCCTTCTACAAAGCCTGCACCGCCTTTAACAATCGCATCTACAGGTATAACTGATAGATTCGTGCGGATAACAAAGCGATAATCAATATTTTCCGCTTTTTTATCAAACGTATACGGCTGCTCTGCTCCTTTTTCCATACTAAAGAATTTAAGAGTAAATGCTCCTCCTGCTTCTTCCAGACGACCATACACCACATCCGAATCAGCATCCCCGATAGGTGTATCGCTTCCCGTCAATCGAAGCTGAACCTTTTCCGTTAAGACAACCCCTTCTACGTCCACGCCCGTCGAGATGCTGCGAGCACCAATGTCAGCCGTAACATCAATCTGAGCAACTCCTTTTACTTCTTTGTTGTTTGCCTGTACAAATACATCAATCTTGGTGTCTTCTAGAATTTCCCGGTGATTGTGAAATTGAATATCTAGGTATGTTTCACTAATTTTGTTAGCAGAGTCAAAATGATTATTTCGCATAATCTTATTATGAAACTGCTCACCGCGTAATCTAGCAATCCCTCTTGTTCCAGCCATTTATTATCACCTCTTTTGAAATATTCACAATCATTATAGGTATAAAGGACTGGATATTCTCTAAAAATGGTAAAATTAGATGATAACCTTTATTTCAATGGTTACGCCCTCAATGCCTTCGCCGAGTTCTGCTACATGAATTCGAAAATGGTCATCCTTTAAAATTGTATCCTCGGCTAATGTATAGGTGGGATGAGCTGTATTTGAGGACTTTTCATTTTTGTCTATGACAAGATTATCCTGGAAAATATTTTTCCAGGATGGAGTGCTGTCATAATTGACTTGCGAGCATTTTTCGATTTGAAATACTGTTTTTCCGTTGCCTAATTTAGCACAAGAAGCGTATACTTCCTGAATCTTTCCATCGAATGGGAACCGTATTTCAAGCTTTGCAACTCCTAAAAAGACCCGATTTAATACAAACACCATCGTTTTTACCTCGGCTCTTTCCTGTATATGGTCAAGTCTGTCGTCAATAGAAAAGTAAGGCAAGTCATTCGTTTTATATCTTCTTGCTGAAATAATTTCTTCTTCTAATCTTTTAAATCTTAGATCATCGATACCACTCCCGCTTCCTTGGCGATATTCAGGTTTCCAGGTACGTATAAATATCTCGTCGCCAAGCATCAGCGGAACAGCTTGTCCCTTCAATGGATGATTTTCTGGATAAACACCTAAATCGAGACGAATCATATATTCATTGATTTCTTCATAGCCACCATCTGCAAGTATATGTTGACCATTAAAATATACGTCCAGCATTTTCGTACCCATTTGATAAGGATGTGTCAAAGGAATAAATAATCCTCGATTGAGATCCAAATAAGCTTGGTCTACAATGATCTCTTGTTCCTTCCAATATAGATATTCGTTTCCATATCGACGTAGATTCATTTTAGTTCCTGCCATGCCCAAACACCTCCTTACAAATGATTAATATCCAGAATAAAATGCAATGGCTTTAATCCGAAGCGTTCGCTTTTTTTCTCTACCCTCATCCAAAACTTCTTACTAGTAAGCGGAGCTAGATCTCCCATGTCAAGGGTTTGAGAATATTTGTTCGTCGGCATATTTGATCCATCGTCATGACAAACATCAGCCCACTCATATCCAAATTCCTCTAAGTATTTTAAAATACTCATGGATATGCTTGTTGCTGCTTTATTGGATGACGGATTGGAAAGCTCCATTTGAACGATAATTGTTTTATCATACATCGTACCTAAATAGGTTTCTCCTGTAGAGCTTAGTTCAACGCCTTTCCACATGACACGTAGATCTGTCCCGTATAAAAAAACATCCCCACCATACATATCAACGGGTCCTAGACTCGACAAGAGTGTACCTGTGGAATCATAAATTCGAATCATACCGTGGTAGGACAACGTCGGGAGTTCTAGCTCAACTCCTGTCCAGTTTTCTTCCAAGGTCGAAGAGGCGACGGTATACCCATCTTTGTCACACAAAAAAACAGAAAAGCCTGGTGGCAAATTCCCAATCGTAATTTTGCTATCTTTGCATACAACTAACCGATCGATGTTTACATTCTTATAGCCTGATGATGATGGATTCTTGACAACAACCCCTATCTTTTCAGCCACTATACTATCTGTATCAAATAACTCCCAACCATATCCTCGATTAGCAAAAAAAGTCCATTTGTTGTCTTTTTTATAGGCTCGCCATTTACTATATTCCGTTCCTGTTGTATCTCTGCTTTCAAGAAACTCTAGTCGATGATAACCATCCTGCCAAATCAGAATGCCACCTTCATCACCAAGCTCCACGGGGAGATAATCAGCTGTTACCTCAAACATTAGGGTATGTTCCTCCGCCGGCACATCGAATAGTACCGAGGTTTCCAAATCTGAATGAGCCATAACAAGCTGATTTCTATTACGATCAAGTGAGCAGGCATCGCTTGGAGATAAGTTGTAACGGGAGTGAATACTCCCGTTATCAAACCTATCATCAAAAATCAAACCACTCCATTTCTTGTAAATTCCCATAAATTCCCCTACCTTGTTTTCTTCCAGTTCCATATGCTCCAGGAAGCAATTTTACCAAGAATCATCCAAATTTTTCGTTTTGTTGAGGTCGGGATGGTTTCATTGGTAGCTCTCGAACCATGTTCTAGAACTGTATTCATCTTTTTGTTAGGTCTTCTTGCTTCCTCAGACTGAATCAGATCTGTTGTCATTACATTCTTTTTGCGTTTGCCCTTCAAACCATGAGACAAGAGGGTTGGATAAACTCGTTTACGCCTTCCAGACTCTTCTTCTATTTGCAAATGCGTTACGATACGTTTCTTCTTCCGTACACTATCTGTGTGAATGTGAACGTGGCTGTCCTGAGTCATTGCAATAGAATTAGCCCTAGTCTCCTGAGTAACCGTGGTTTGAGTAGATCCACCATCAGTTGTTGCATGTACTTGACGATGTAAAATCCCTAATTTGTTACTTCCGCCCATATAAGATTCTTCAAGCTTTTGGGTAACGCTGATTGAAATGGTATCCGATCCTGAGCTTTCAGCGGTTTCCAGACATGCATCATAGATGCTATCTCCTACTTGCATCGTCATTTCTTCTATAACAGTAGTCAAACCTTTATCAGAGGAAGCTAACTCATCATTTTGGAGGTTCGCGTTGTTAAATTTATTATTTTCTCCTGATTCCAGACCACTTGAAATCGCATCTATAGTAAGCTTTTGTCTACTGCCACTATCCCACTCAATCAAAGTAGAATCATCGGTGGATTTTTGTACAGATGCCATATTATTTACAGAAGCATAGGTATTCAGAATTTTTTCTTGACAGACGCCTGATTCGCTGTTACTTGTCTTGGCATCATAAGTAACTTCATACGCTCCTGATTCTAGCTTATCTACAGCTAGTTTATTGTAATCTATTACATAATCAGCGGTTTCTAGCTGTTGCTCTGATGTTTCGTAATTTGTTACATAGTCGGCCGTTTCTGGGTGTTGGTCTAATGCTTCGTAACTTGTTACATAGTCAGCCGTTTCTAGCTGCTGGTCTAAGGCTTCATAGTTGGTTGCATAGTTGGCCGTTTCTGGCTGCTGGTCTAATGCTTCATAGTTGGTTACATAGTCGGCCGTTTCTGGGTACTGGTCTAATGTTTCATAGTTGGTTACAAAGTCGGCGGTTTCTGGCTGCTGGTCTAATGCTTCATAGTTGGTTATATAGTCAGCCGTTTCTGGGTGCTGGTCTAATGCTTCATAGTTGGTCACATAGTTGGCGGTTTCTGGCTGCTGCTCTGAGGCCTCATAGTCTGTTACATGATCAGCCGTTTCCGGGCGTTGCTCTGAGGCTTCGTAGTCTGTTACATGATCAGCCGTTTCCGGGCGTTGCTCTGAGGCTTCGTAGTCTGTTACATGATCGGCCGTTTCTGGGCGTTGCTCTGAGGCTTCGCAGCTCATTACATGATTCGCCGTTTCTGGGCATTGCTCTGAGGCTTCACAGCTCATTACATGATTCGCCGTTTCTGGCTGTTGCTCTGAGGCTTCGCAGCTCATTACATGATTCGCCGTTTCTAGCTGTTGCTCTGATGTTTCGTAATTCGTTAGATAGTCAGCGGTTTCTGTCGAGTCTACTCTGCTTGAATCTTCTGCTAGGGAAGAAGCAGCCTCTGTTAAGAAAACAAACACTCCATTATCAGTATGCTCTCGTTCGGATAATTTCGTGAAATCAAGAATACCATCAGCATAAATAGCCCTTGTTCCTAGCCCCTTGTACTCCAGCATAGCAATCGGGACATCTGTCCCTACGCGGATTCTCTCGCCTTCTTCTACCACAGCATGCCCACCTGTAGTTGTATGTGCTGTATGCTGTGGTTGATATTCACTTTCCTGGTCCATTCGTTTGTCAGCCCATAATATGGATTCTTGCCGCATATCTTCAGTATACACACTAAAGCCTTTAGCACCTTTCTTAAGCTCTGTATTAGAAAGATGATTTTTATAAGCAGGTATTCCATCATCGGTTATCGCTTCACTATCAGAATAAATATTAGTCCCGCACGTTTTTTCAAGCATAAGAGCTTCTGCTACGTGATTTTTATTTCCTGTTTCTAACCACAATGCAATTTCTGCTGCGTTATCACTGATAAAATTTGCTCTTATATAATTCAGTGGCGTATCGGAAGCAGCGTCTTTTTCTACTTCTGCCAACAGGAATTGATGGTGGTGATTCAGCTCTTGAATAAACCCTCTATTCGATGAAATCAGCGCTTCCAGATCAATCCTACGATTTTGGTTTTTTGTTACAAAGACAGCATCATCGACATTCAAAGGCAAATGGTTGTTTATTAAACCATGGATTATGCTTCCTGACTCATCTGAGTATTGTGTACGTACAGGCTGACCCATTAGGAATATAGAATTATTTGCTAGCTGGTTAGAATTGCTTTGCTCTGTAGATACAAAACAGCTTGCTGTAGCCTCTTTTCCCCTAGTGCTGACAAACGCATCCAAACGTTTGTCTTCAAAGCCATTAGCTTTTGTCTGATTTTGTCCAAGCTCTTCTCTTTCTATCTGGACATCCTTGGTATAAGCAGCTAGACCTTCTGTGAATTTTTGCATTCCTGCTTCTGAGCATTGACTGCTATTCCCCTTCATAAGGTGCTGTATTACTGATTGTGAGACCGAATGAATATCGACATCTGAAGTAGCTTGCATTACCGTATGCTTAATCACATTTTCCATGCCCGCTTCTATCATTTTAAAAGCTTGAGCACCATGCATAATTTCTAATAAACGACTCAGCTTGCTTATCTCAGGATTTTGGGCTAAGATACTTTTTAATCCTTCTACAGCATGGAATGTTTGCTGGTCGACACCCTTATCAATTCCCAGGTTTGAGGCAGACAATTTATCTAACGTTACCCCACCATCTCGTTTGACATAGCTTTGTATGAAATCCCAAACCTGTCCAGGTACATATTCAGAAGCTAATCCATTGATTTCTTTCTGAGGCGGCTTTGCATCTGCTTGTATTGATAGCGAATCACTTGCAGAAAAAGAACGAATAGAATATACATCTTTGTTTTCTTTTCTACTAGGATGAAGTATGGTTTCAATCTCTATTTGTTCTTTATTGTTAAAAACGGGCTTAGCTGCTTTTTTATCTATACAATCTGCTAGATAAGAGGCGCGCCTTGCTGGATCAGGTACGTCATGTAATGCATCGGCATCATAGATGGATTTCCTAT
>NZ_LSSO01000072.1:0-1340 GCF_001645205.1 Brevibacillus sp. SKDU10
AGCCATCAAAACATCCCCTTAAACAAGAATGTATGTTCTTGTCTTATTAAATGGTGAGGAGATTAAGCAATGGGTAAAATTACATGTTTATCTTTAGACCAGGTCGGTATTTGCTGTATTCTTTCCTCTAACGGACTCTAAAATCTAGAATATTTATGTCATTTTTTGAAAAAAAGTGTTTGTATATCGCGGATTATATGGTAATATTTAACTGTTAATGCAAATATTTTAAAAGTTTTGATTTTTTACTCAAAACCAAAGGAGATATGATGTTATGAAAAAAACGTTTCTAGCAGGTATCTTGTCTTTAACAGCTATTATGGGAACTGCCACTACTGGACTGGCTGCTGCCCCCATTGAGGTGCCTAGTTCATCGTCACAAGCTCAATCCTCAGTTGCATCTGTTAAATTACAGGAACAAGTTATTGGAAAAATTACTGTAATGTCTGATTATGTTAAAGTAGGTCAGGATGGCTTGGTACACGTTGATCCTGCCGCTAAAGAGATAGTTGGAAAAGAAGTTTACGAGGTATATGTGAATGGTGCCGCATCTGTTAATAGTGCAATAGAGTTTGGAGACATTAAAGTAAAAGATGGTGAGCTCTCAGTAGATAAAAAAGCTTTATCTACCCCTACTGAAAAGGATTCGAAAGTTACAGCACTTGGATCTTTCGGAAACTACTACTGGTGGGGATATGCATTTACTATGACAGATAGGGATACTAGAGACGTAGCTAACGCTTGGGCACAAGCAGGGACAATTACAGCAGGTGTTACTGCGATTTCTGGGTTGATTCCTTCTCCACCAACAAAACTTGTACAAGCTATCTCATACGCATTGTCAACAGGGATGGTAGCCATTGCAAATGAAATTAACCATAAAAATGAAGGTTATGGGGTTACAATAAACATTCATTATGCTGGATATTTTACAATATCGACAAATCCTAAAGGTACATGGTAAAATATTGATAAAATCAACATACACTACTCCATCAAGGTTATTACAGAGGGGTGTTGACTTATCGTATTTGGTGTATTTAATATAATGCTGTTTATTGTATTGATAGGTGCTGTTGTAACTTTATTACTGTTAAAGTCTGTGTTTTCAAAAAACATAGCCTATATTGTTTTCTCTTTGCTTCTTATTTCAATTTTAGTTTGGCAACAAATATCAATGGAGCATGCAAACAATTTTTTCGTTATTACTTTAATTTTGGTTTTCACTTTTAAAGTAATAGCTGACCAAAGAAAAGAATAGAATTAGCCCAGATTACCACAGAAACAAAAAAGCCCTCTGACGGTTTATATGAACTGCCCCCCGTCAAGTAGACAATGGA
>NZ_LSSO01000073.1:0-1978 GCF_001645205.1 Brevibacillus sp. SKDU10
CTGTTGTTCCCGTTGCTCCCGGTGTTCCCGTTGCTCCTGTTGCTCCTGTTGCTCCTGGTGTTCCCGTTGCTCCCGTTGCTCCTGTTGCTCCCGTGGCTCCTGTCGCTCCCGTGGCTCCTGTCGCTCCCGTGGCTCCTGTCGCTCCCGTGGCCCCTGTCGCTCCTGTTGGACCTGTTATCCCTGTAATTGGGCAAAAAGTAGTAAAGTCTGAGCAAGAAGAAATTGAGGATGATGAAGTTGAGGATGATGAAGTTGAGGAGGAAGACCGTTTTCTACGTGCAAGGAACTTGTTATTACTAATGGGATCCCGTTTCATAAAGTCAAGCAAATCAGGCTCATTAATTTTATTTAATATCCCTTGTAAATCATCGTAATTGTCGTTAAACAAAAAAACACACCTCCATATATGTCATATACCACAATATGTAGGAATTGATGAATTCGTCATTCCTCTTTTCAAAATGATTGGTTAAAATATTTGGAGATGAAATTTAATTATTTCTGAAAGAGCTAAAAATTAATTGCCCTTAAAAAATAGAAGCAGATGGCACAGGCCATGAAAGCTATACTTCCAAGAGTTTTGTTTTACAAGATTTATGAAGCAACAATTCATATGTTGAAGCCTTGTTCTGTTTTAGATTTTGGTATAAAAAAACGCCTGTCTCGTTTGAGAGAGGCGTTCTCACGTGTTCTATTTATGAAGAAGATACCCAATAACAGGGTTTAATATTTATTCATATAAAGATATAATTTTTCTGCATCCAACCATATCAGCAAATCCTATGCGTGAATCATAACAGCTTGACTTACTTTACTGAAAAAATTTCCGTCCCCACTTCTGGCAACAATTAAGCTGATACGCAAAGTATCTCGCAAAATAAAAAAAGCCTTGTTTTACAAGACTTTTTACTATGGAGCGGGTGATGGGAATCGAACCCACGCGACCAGCTTGGAAGGCTGGAGTTCTACCATTGAACTACACCCGCGTAATGGCGTGCCCTGAGAGATTCGAACTCCCGACCTTTTGATTCGTAGTCAAACGCTCTATCCAGCTGAGCTAAGGGCACATGATATATGGAGCGGACGACGGGTCTCGAACCCGCGACCTTCGCCTTGGCAAGGCGACGCTCTACCAATTGAGCTACGTCCGCACATGTTTTGTATGATTTGCTTAAAGCTTTTGTTAACTATATACCACTTTAATCTGAACCTAGCTCGTCTGTCTAACCAATAATGACCGCTAAATAAAAAAAGTGGTGAGCCATGAAGGACTCGAACCTTCGACCCTCTGATTAAAAGTCAGATGCTCTACCAACTGAGCTAATGGCTCATATAATGGCTGGGGTATCAGGATTTGAACCTGAGAATGACGGAGTCAAAGTCCGTTGCCTTACCGCTTGGCTATACCCCAACAAAAATGGTGCCGGCGATAGGACTTGAACCCACAACCCCCTGATTACAAGTCAGGTGCTCTACCAATTGAGCTACACCGGCATTTTAAATATAACCAACAGCCTATTCAATTGAAAATGGCGGAGCTGACGGGACTCGAACCCGCGACCTCCGGTGTGACAGACCGGCGTGAACTCCAACTTCACCACAGCTCCATACTTTGGTTGCGGGGACAGGATTTGAACCTGCGACCTTCGGGTTATGAGCCCGACGAGCTACCGAGCTGCTCCACCCCGCGATAATGGGAAAATAAAAATGGTGGAGGATGACGGGATCGAACCGCCGACCCTCTGCTTGTAAGGCAGATGCTCTCCCAGCTGAGCTAATCCTCCAGATAAATGGTGACCCGTAGGGGATTCGAACCCCTGTATGACAGCGTGAAAGGCTGCTGTGTTAAACCGCTTCACCAACGGGCCTTGTAATTGTAATGGTAGCGGCGGAGGGAGTCGAACCCCCGACCTTTCGGGTATGAACCGAGCGCTCTAGCCAGCTGAGCTACACCGCCATATTGTTCTTTCAAAACTAG
>NZ_LSSO01000074.1:0-2074 GCF_001645205.1 Brevibacillus sp. SKDU10
CCTTGTCATAAATAGATATGATAAGATCATCATTATTAACATACCGCTCATATAACGTACTATCAGGATATTTCATCGAGGTTATTATTTTCTTAACTTCTTCTTGAGATTTCCCAGAGACTTCGAGTTGATACTGGATGTTGTCAGTATCTAGCCATATGTAATAATACAGTTTCTCAGTCTCGTCGATTGGTGTAACTGTTATCTTGGTCATCTCCAATCCACCAACAAATATATTTTCCTTCTCTACCCGACTGTATTTCTCTTTAATTTTCTCGTAAGCTGATTCAATTCCTACTCCTCTATTAATTGCTGATAATTCGAGTCCGCCTGATCCATCATAGAGCACTCGTACTACACTTATATCCTTGTTCGTTGTTTCTGGAGGTTTTTGACCTAAAGCTGAAAGCAATTCATTTGGATTGACCCTTATACTAATGCCATAAAATTGATTATTTTCAGGAATATATTCAGGGACCTTAAACCTAAAACCAGCTCTCTGTTCCGCTTTTTGCAATCTGTTACTAGATGCATAACCATCTATCCTTGTTTCCTCTTGCGTTTCACTCTTAAAAGAGTACGGATTAAATGAAATATTTTCATTGTTTGGTTGAGTTACGATTTGAGCGTCTGCTACCGATCCAGATGCATTTGTAAGCGTCACAGCGCTTATCACAACCCCACATGCTACTGCAACTGTCGACAGCTTGTATGATCCTTTTTTAAATAAGCTAATCATTTGAATCCTCCTCTTTATTAAACCCTTTTTGCTAGATTTAGAAAAATAAAGAAGCTGGGGACGCTCTCGATTAACAGAAAATCGTTTTAAAAAACTGATAATTGTCATCCCGTAGGCTTCCATCTCTTCCTCACCAATTACCTCTAAGACATATGCGTCACAAGCAAGCTCCATGTCGGCTCTCATTTTGTTCATACAAATCCAAACCAATGGATTCATCCAATGAATTGCGAGAGCAAGCATTCCTAACGTATTCCACAGGATATCCTTTCGCTTATAATGCGCAAGCTCATGAGACAGTATATGGGTGAGCTCGGAATCGCTCATCTCTTTGCATACTTCCTGAGGGCAATATACCCATGGGTGAAGCTGTCCGGTGATATACGGACTTTTTGCTACATCACCTGTATAAATGGGAATTGATTTCTCGATGTTAAATTTCTTTCTGCATTGATCCATAATCAATACCAATTTTGGATCTGTAACTCTTGTAAGCAAACGATCTTTTTGTTTCAATTTGCGTTTGTATCCATACATTACATAAAGCATGACAGTGAAGCCAAGCAACCACACAATTGATATTCCTTTTATCCAGAGGATATACCTACTATTGCTAGATTCTGTTCTTTCAGCACTTGAAGTCTGATGAGCTTCTGCACTTTGAGCCACTGTTGTTGTAGCTTCAGCTTGGGCAAGTCCGAGTTGATTCTTTCTCAGTAGCTCATGTTTTAATTGATCCTCACCTTGCAGATCATTTTCCATGGCTTGGCCGGTTATTGTATCTTGTTGATTAGAAAACCCCAAAGTCTTCAACACATGATTTGAACTGAATTCTAAAGCTGTAAAGATACTAATTGAGCTACTAGGAAAAGCGGGAACCAATAGACGTATTACTACAATCAACCATAGTGCATAATGAATGCGAGCACTGATGCGGTGGTTAAACAGCTTCTTTATGAGTAGAACGAATAACGCTACAACACTCGCACCTATTGAGGACTCAACCACCCACAGAAAAGTCTCATTTAGCATATTCATATGTATTACCCTCTTTTAGAAAGTCTAGCGAATCTTTCTATCACTAGCTTTTGTAGCCTCTTACGTGTTTTTTTTCTGTTTGTCCTGTAATAATTTTTGCAGGTCATTGATCTCTTTTTCTGATAGGTCAGCATCTTCTAAAAAATTGGTAATCATCATGCCTGCCGTACCATTAAAGACTCGCTTTAAAAAAGATTCGCTTTCTGCTCTCCGGCACTCTTTTTCAGAAACAAGTGGATAGTATGCATAGCTTCTTCCTGATTTATGATAGCCAATAGCCTTCTTTTTCAATAACCG
>NZ_LSSO01000075.1:0-4452 GCF_001645205.1 Brevibacillus sp. SKDU10
GACCTGTAACGCCATCTGGTGGAAAGGTGATGATGATCTGAGGGTTAATAGTCAGAAGCGTCTGAAGTACGCGTTCGGTGAGCACGCTTTGGTCCATCTGGGCCAGCCCGCCGTCCGGAAAGCGATATAACAGCAATTCGGCTACTCCCAAGACGCTGAGGGCACTGCTTAATTCGTGCTCACGCAAGACAGCCAGCTGCTTTTGGCAGGTGATCGAATAGGGTCCGCACTTTCCTTTATCTCCTGATGTAGCTGTCACCAGATAAATTTGCTGTCCTAATTCGCTGTATTTTGCCATGGTTCCTGCGCAGGCAAACGATTCATCATCAGGATGCGGAAAAAGAAACAGCAGGCGCCTTACTTTAGCATTCTCGCTTGCTTTCCCCATGCTACTTCCTCCCTTTGTGCCCTGAATTTATTAGGTTGACAGCAGAGGCTTAGGGACTACTCATGGCAACAAGCCCCATAGCAATTACTCCTTTAATCGGTTCTTGCTCATTATCGTCCACGATTGCTTGTGGAGCATACTCACTAATTGATTGAATAAGCCTTTGTCTTACGAGTGGCTCATGCTTCAGCACGCCTCCTTGTAAAATAACCTGACAGGCTTGCTCCTGTAAGTCAAGCTGATCCATGACTGTTTTTATACCTGCAAACAATTCATCTGCAGCTTTTTCTAAAATCCTGTGCGCCGTCTGATCGCCTTTGTGCGCTGCTCTACTTACAAGGCGGGACAGTTCACCTACTCTGTCCACTGAATACGTTTTCTCATTATAGACCCAGTGAAAAAGCTGTTCTACATCTTCTATTTGCAAATGGGTAAGGACTTCCTCTGCAAGCAGTGTAGCATCCGAACGGCCATCTGATGCTTGAAATATAGCCGTTAACGCTTGTTTACCGATCCAATAGCCACTGCCTTCATCACCTACTAAATGTCCCCAGCCGCCAACTCTGCTTCTCTTTCCATCCTTACCTATCCCACAAACAATGGACCCCGTGCCGGCAATGGCCAATATACCAGGCTTACCACGTGTAGCACCTAGAAGGGCAGCAACACAATCATTTTCAATGATCAGCTTCTTTATTTGAATGTTCAAATCAAATAGCACTTGGTTCACTAGCTTTCCTATGATAGCTCGATCATAGGAAGTATCTAGACCAGCTATGCCAAAAACAGCGCAGTCTACTTGTAGTAGAGCGTTTCTTTGAGAGTGATTCTGTATCTGTGTAGGCATGGCTTCATTGATTGCTCTTTGAATCGCCATTTTCAACTCATATGTAGCTGACTCCACACCTTTTCCATGATAGTTACACGATCCAGCCACTCCTGTTCCCAGTACCTGCTGGTTGTAAGTAACGAACATCGCCAAGCTTTTTGTGCCTCCTCCATCTACCGCTAGAAGAGGAATATGCCATTGATTCATGTGTTATCACTCCATGTTGTCAAGATTTCATCCAATTGTGACAAGGCGGTTTGACAACGCAATGCTGCTGTCTGCCACCAGTTGTGCATCAGCTCCTGTGTTGTTTTTCGCGTTTCTATCATGCGCATCATTTCTCTAGGGCTAGGACCACCCGGTAGAGAACGGATAATGACAAAGTGTACAGGATCAAGCGCTTCAGCAAGCTCTGCCTCAGTTAGTACCACTTCTCTATTCATCACATGTTGGGCTGCCTCATTTACCATGTGAAGTGTTATTTGATCGGCTGTTATTTTCTGCTTGATCGCCTGTTGCACGACATAGCTGACAATACGATGCGAGGTTCTAAAAGATAGCTTATCTGTACGTACTAATGTATCCGCTAATTCTGTCACTGTGGCAAAGCTTCCCTTAACACGCGCCGAAAGTACCTCTTTATTGATTTGCATTGTTGTAATTACAG
The DNA here is from genome assembly GCF_001645205.1 of Brevibacillus sp. SKDU10. Classification (NCBI taxonomy): domain Bacteria; kingdom Bacillati; phylum Bacillota; class Bacilli; order Caryophanales; family Paenibacillaceae; genus Brevibacillus; species Brevibacillus sp. SKDU10. Next base: position 1,885 of record NZ_LSSO01000075.1, read on the forward strand.
CTATTAGTAAATGATACATGTTATCTAAAATGGACAAGCTTTTCCATACGTACGGCTGCATGTCATCTTCTGTATCCACAATATCACCAAACGGTGTGTTATGCATCATCGAAAGCACTGTATTAGTCGTGCCTACGCAACTGGATAATAAGGAACGCATATGCTCCAAGGAAACGGGATTTCGCTTTTGCGGCATAATGGAGCTGACTTGCACATATGGATCGGCCACTCTCACAGCGTTAAATTCTTGCGTGCACCACAGCAGAAAATCCTGCACCGATCGCCCAAGATTAATCGCCGCTAATTGAACTGCCAGCATCGCCTCCCCAAGATAATCTGCACCGCTAATGGCATCGTAGGAATTTTCCACGATTTCATCAAAGCCTAATAATTCTTGCATGTGAGCACGACTGATCGTAAAGCCCGAGGTGGTCAGTGCCGCCGCGCCCATTGGACTTCGATTACCATTTTCATAAGCAGAACGTAGTCGGCGCAGATCGCGTTCCAGGGAATCTGCCATCGCCATTACATAGTGAGCAAGGGTGGTTGGTTGTGCCTGTTGGGTATGTGTATAACCAAGCATGATAGTATCGATATGCTCTTCGGCTACTTGCAGTAAATATTCATGCAGAAGCACTCCCGTTGAATAAGTCGCCAGCAGCTTCTCCCTTAGCACCATCCGATACATGCAAATGCCCATATCATTGCGGCTACGAGCCAAATGTAAATTGCCGGCAATGTCACCTGCTAGCTCTAACAATTGATTTTCTACCTGAAAAAATAAGTCCTCATATTCACCTGTGTAACCAGACTGCTGTAAAGTGTCTACATCTAGCTTCTGTAATGCATCTGCGATTTGTCTTGCTTCCTTCATAGAAAGCAATCCCTGCTCTTTTAACATGATTAGGTGGGCCTTATTGATAGCCATCATGGGAGCTAATAGGTGGGCCTTTGCCTCTTCATAGGCTGGCTCCAGAACCACCTTCGCATAGGTTTTCCCTGGGAAGCTTGTTCCTTCCTGATTGTACATTCTCGTTTGTCGAGCTTGAAATTTCATGCGGGATGCCTCCTTGTCTATTTTTATGGACCTTACCTTCCATACATCCGTGCAGAGGGTCCCTTTAAGATGGAGACCCCTCACGGATGTATCTAAATAGACTGCCTTATTGCTTCAAACTGATCATATTAACAAACATGCGAATGGCTCCTGGTACTAAATTGGGTATTTGTCGATACCAGACCAAGGAGCTGTACGTGTAGGTTCCTTTGCCATATTTGGCAGTTAAAAAGGTACCTGTGAACTCCTTCTCATTAGGATCACCATGGCTTATCAGCTCTGTGTACTCTTTTCCCCAAGCAGACGGATTGTAGGCAGAACGATCCTGAACCCAGTCATTCCAATCCTGTGCAGTTATTTTGTTGGGAGTTGTAAATAAAGGATGTGTTGGTTGTAGCATGGTCACCTTGGAATTTTCATCAGTAACACGCCACTTTATCAGCGGTTGCCCAATGGTAATGGGATAAGGAGCCAGATCAGGTGTCCATTTATCCTCCGGTTTATGGTACTGAACGATTAGATTACCGCCATTTTCAACGTATTGGAGTAGACGCTTATTACTTGGGATCAGCTCTGGTCGGAATCCGTAAGCACGTATCCCCAGCACAATTGTGTCATATTGCTGTAAATCACTTGATTCTACTGCCTTTGCATCCAAATTAACCACGTTTATCCCTACTTGCCGCAGATAGTGGGCGATTTGATCAAAGCCACTAGAAATATATCCTACCTTTCTATTTTGTTCTAGCTTTAGGTCAAAAGCTTGAATGGCAAGGGTAGCAGGATGGATGTAATAGGTGGTTCCAATGTGCGGATATGTAATGACCTGCACGTTGTCATTACTCTGTAATCCTGTTGCAGTAGCTTTTGCTGTAATCTCGTACGTACCGTTTTTTACTTTTGGGGACGGGGTTACGCGAAACGAAATGCTTTTGGTTTCCCCTTTCTGAGCAAAGGTGAGTTTACTTGAAGCTGGCTTAACAGACCAACCAGCTGGCAGCATAAGCGAAATCGTTGGCTCGCTAGCACCTGGTGTATAGTTTTTTACCGTAACTTGAATGGGAATCTCTTGGTTTTGCTGTAGGGTGTTTAACACCGTAGCATTCGGATTAAGCGATAGGGAAAATGGCGGCAAAATCCCCACTGTAGCTTGCGGTACAGCATGTAATGTCGCGTCCTCTCCAAAAGCATTGTAGGTTATATCGCTAGAGAGGATGGGTAAGCGGTACGGATGGAATTTGTCCGAATCTTTTGGGATATGTACGTCATATGTCACTGATACTCTCTGATTGTAGCTCACCTGCCCAAACGTTGTAGGTCCCGTGGGTTTTACCTTCCACCCATCTGGTGTCTTCAGCGTTATCCTTATATTTTTAATAGCGACCTGACTGCCATTATATGCTGTGACTGTTACTTTGGCTGTTTGCCCGGGAATCAGCTCATTGCCAGAGGATGTTACTTTACCCACGAGTGACAGGGCCTTTGGACTCGCTTTATCTAATTGATGCTCT
>NZ_LSSO01000076.1:0-3263 GCF_001645205.1 Brevibacillus sp. SKDU10
GGCTCCTGCGTTACCCGATCAAACGCAAAAAGGGCAGGTTATCAGCATGGTTGCCTACCTTATTGATTCTCAAGGTAAAAAATTTACTGACCAGGATGTCAATCAAACCTTAAAGGCTGAATTCATTACTGTCCATACAGCAACAAAGCAAGAACAACGGACTCCGATGAATGTAGCTGGGGATGAATGGAAATTGGAGTATGTCTTCAAGCAATCTGGGGACTATACGTGGAAAATTAGAATCGAAGGGCCAGACTTTTATCGAGAAACCTCCGCAGAAAAGCTGCATGTAGGAAATCTTGCCCCTCAAGCTACAGCAGAGCGCTCGATTTCGATTTCAAAAGAATCAGGGGAATCAGGCATTGATCTAGGCAAATATTTTACGGATGCTAATCAGGATACACTCACGTATAACATCATAAATGCTCCTGATGAAGCCCTGTCAAACATACGCATTCAAGGCCAAACGTTACATATTGCTCCATTTACAACGGGAACAACCACATTGACAATCACGGCTACTGATCCCGATGGCGAACAGGCTGCCTCGGAATTATCCTTGATCATTACGTCAGTCTGGGACAAATATCTTTTAATCGGTGGCATTTTGTTGGCTGTTGCTCTTATTGGTGGCATTATTTATCTGATCGTCCGTCCAAAACCTATGCTATCTGGAAAATTGGAGGGCTATTTTTTACAAACTGCTAGTGGAAATGATATTCCTGTTACCTACTGGCCTCTCAGCTCTTTTCCTCAACGCCGGATAACGCTTCAGGAGCTGTTTAGAAGCCTCAATGTAAATGAGCCATTACCAGAAGCGGCTTTCATTGTGTTTGAAGCAGGTAAAAACGAAACGCTATTGGTTAAAAACAGTTCAAATTGCACCTTAGTTCGTGGCACTACATTGCTTCGTACCAACAAAAAGGAAATCCTCACCTATAATGACAAATTGTACATTACATTTGAGGATGGAATCACAGAAATCGAGATCAGGTACAAAGCCGTTAAAGTAAACTCCCATCTTTACTCGGACGTACCTGCCCACCATTAATGCAGTTTATGAGAAGATGAAGTAGAAGCGGTTGTTTTTTGCTTAGATGCAGAAAACAGCCTCTCTTTACTTTTCCAAATCAACGCTTCTGCATATAAAGCATGCTTGAACCATTTTAACGTGGGGCATCTCTTGTCAGCATGAACCGCCAATCCCCAGCGAATGATACGTGCCAATATTGGAGTCACGATAGAAGCAGACAGTTTCATTCCCTCAAAGCGATGCTCAAACAATCGCTGAGTAACATCCGTAGGAGCGCTTCTATTAATATAGAAGAAAAACGTTGCAGCAAAGCTATATAAATCAGAGCGATCGTCTTGTTTTGACTTCTCTGAATAAAATTCCAAAGGAGAGTAGCCGGTTGTGGTTACAATTGTTTGTTTATTTCCTTTTCCCTGTTGGTTTATTTGAATAGCTGAGCCAAAATCGATCAGAATAGGAGCCCCTGATGGACTAATGATAATATTACTAGGTTTAATATCACGATGAATAATGCCTTGCTTATGTAAGTATTCGAGGGCATCCACCAACGGCAGCCATGTTTTTTCTATAACTTCCGCCGTATATAGCTGCTCGGTCTGCTGTATATAACGATCCAGTGTCACGCCTTGGCAGTAATTCATTACTAAATAAGCCGTACCATTCTCTTCAAAGAAATCCACATATGACACAAAATTAGGATGATTCAGTCCTTTTATTATTTCTGCTTCTCGTATAAATGCCTGCAATAGATCGTTATATTTTTCCTGCAAAGAAGGCATCCGACAAAAAACTGTCTTATGATCAAGATCACGTAAGGCAAGTGCTCTCGGAAAAAACTCTTTAATAATACGCGTATGCTTACTGCCAAGCTGACGTGCAGTATACACAATCGACAGCTCGCTTTGCGAAATCATTTTTTTAATCTGGTAACGTCCATAAAGGCGTATTCTTTTCGGCAATCCCTTCTCTTCGGTACCTGATTTCACTTTTCTTACCTCTCTCTTCCTGTTAACCTTCTCTTATTCTATCATAACTTTAGCTTGCTCGAGCGCCTCACTTAGCTCTTGCATGTGAATAAATCTCGCTTTTCGATATATTTCTTTCCCATAGGCAAATACAAGTATGGTAGGTCCGGAAAATGCCAAAAACCTTCCAGACAGCTCAGGAAGCTTATCAATAGAAGCTTTGCTTACATGAAAGCCTTCAAGTATATGAGATTGCAGCTCGTCAGGATCTAAGGGCTGATCCTTTGACAGCCAGGTATGTAGCTTTTGTTCCACAGCCTCGCAAACACCGCAATTCTTCGATGTAAGGAGAACCAGACAGAGCGGAAATGTTTGTAGCGCCTGTTCCAATTCTTCTATACTCACACATTCTTTCATCGTCAGTTTTCCTCCTAAGCATTTTTATTTATAGTCCTTTTTTCCTTTCTATCGGTGTTAGTCTTGCTTATATTGTAACATTCTTTACAATGAACCACTTCCTGCATTGACGTGTGAAAATAATCACCTAGAATAAAAGAAGAAGGTTCTTTTAGAAGGAGGATTCCTATGAAATGGAAAATCATAATTCCTATTGCCATTTTACTTATAGTTGCTGTAGGCTTTCTTATTTTTAATCAACAACGTAGTGCTGTGTACAAAAATCCAGAAACAGTCGTAAAGCTGTTTAAACAGGCGGTAGAGCAGAAGCAAGCAGATGTTTTCTTACAAGTGACTACTGTTCCAACTGGTGTCAAAGCCGTATTGACTGATAAAAATGCAGTTGGCATTATTGAAAATTTATCACAGCATACTGAAACCTGGAAAACATACATAGGCTCCCTTGCCGATCAAGCTGTGAGCTATCAAACGAATCCCTCATATAAGCCAGAGGCCCTAGACGATGCTGAAGAAGCAAATTCTTTACTAGTATTAAAAAAGGAAGGTAGCTTATACAAGGTACAGGTTCGTCCCATCTACATGAAATTAATTGGACCAAAAGGAACCAAACTAGCAACAGGAGAGCAAGGTGTAGAGATTGTTCCTGAGACTCAATCAGAACCGTCTGATCAAAAACAAGCGAAAGAGCAGACATCTGAACAGGATGACGAAGAAGACCAAGTTACTCTCAAGGTAGGCCCCTTCTTCCCGGGAGAGCATTTTATGAATGGTAGTTTACCTACCCTGCTCGGCACAGTGACTACCGAAATCAAATTTGATGTTAATTATGGTCGTTCTAAACGATTCAA
>NZ_LSSO01000077.1:0-683 GCF_001645205.1 Brevibacillus sp. SKDU10
ATTGTACCTGTCATAAAATATTTAAAATACCTAGACAATCTTTGAAAAGCTGAGAATACCTTAAAATTCTGTCCAAATTTACCAGTAAGTGTTTATCATCTATCAAATGAGCCAACGAGCTTCAGCGCTTGGTGTGGAACAGTATAGCAATCAATCAGAAATTCATTGCTCGGTTTTAATTTATATTACGAAATTATTAGGTAAAATTTTTTATGTGATATTTGTAGATAAAATCGAACGACACATACAGGCGTAAAAACAAATCACCACACACGTTAGCTGGGTATGGGGATTTCCACATCGGTGAGCAGGTTAAATGAAGGGCCACTTTCCACTCGGGAGGTGGCTCTTTTCTTGCGTTTTTTAAGGGCCCCCAAAAATAGGCTTTTGCAGGAGGAACCAATCAAGGATGATCTTTCATACATGTAGTGTATATCGCTGATGGGTATTCGTGTATTGGATAGCTTCACCCGTTCGGCAAAAGTTTACTAAGTAGCATATTTGGATACTGGAGGTAGTAATTATGGATGATTTCCAAAACGAACTTAAAAAGTTGAGAGTTGACAAATTCAAGGGTGGAGATGTATCGCCTTGGGAAAATGAAAGTCAGCAAGATGCAATGCTAGTTCAGAGAAGAGGCGGACGGTGTCAACGCTGCTCGTGCAGTTGTTCATGCAGTTGTT
>NZ_LSSO01000078.1:0-704 GCF_001645205.1 Brevibacillus sp. SKDU10
ACAAATAAAACGCCAAAGAGATAGACTAATGGATGAACCTCACGCCATTTGCCTCTTAAAATTTTCATCAGTGGGTATGAAATAAACCCTAGTGAGATCCCAGTAGCGATACTGGAGGTAAGCGGCATGCTCAACAAAACCAGGAAAGCAGGAAAAGCTTCATCTGGTAGCTCCCAATTAATGTGGCGGACACTGCCAACCATCAAGGAGCCAACGATAATGAGCGAGGGAGCGGTGATGGCAGACAATCCTGATACAGCGCTAATTAGTGGACCAAAAAAAGCGCCAATTCCTAGCAACAGAGCAATAAATACGGCAGTAAGCCCGGTGCGACCGCCAGCTGCAACACCAGACGCAGATTCTACATAAGCAGAAGTTGGCGATGTTCCTAACATGGAACCGAATAGAGTAGCGACAGAATCTGATAGTAGGGCACGCTCAGCTCTTGGAAGCTTGTTACCTTTCATCAGTCCTGCTTGTTCAGCTACGCCAAGGACTGTACCAGTCGTATCAAATAGCGTCACTAGTAAAAAAGAGAATACTACTGAATATAGCCCATACTCGATGACTGCTCCAAAGGCCGTTACAGGATTGGAGACTAGGATTCCTTCAGGGAGAGTAGGCATAGAGACAAAACCGTTTGTAAATTGAAGCTGACCGGTTAGAAAGGCGATTAGACCAGTAAGAATCATTCCGAAAAATAA
>NZ_LSSO01000079.1:0-67918 GCF_001645205.1 Brevibacillus sp. SKDU10
TGAATTGTTGGCATTAAAATCTCTTGAGCACCTGCGTTATTCATTTCTTCACGCACGATGTTTTGAATTTTTTGGAGGACACGTAGAGCTATCGGCATAAATGTATAGATACCGGAAGCTAACTGTCTTGCAAGACCAGCACGCAACAACAGTTTATGACTGGCAATTTCTGCGTCTGCTGGCACCTCGCGTAAAGTAGGGATTAGTAATTGGCTTTGCCTTAACACACAAGTTCCTCCTTTGATCAAATCAACACGTTCTATTTCTCTTCCATGATTGTGTTGATTTCTTTCATTAACTCTTCAAAAAGTTCATCTTCTTTTACTTTACGGACGATTTCACCGTTGCGGAAGATTAGTCCCTCTCCATTACCGCCAGCTACACCCACATCAGCTTCGCGTGCTTCACCTGGTCCGTTGACTGCACATCCCATAACAGCTACCTTCAATGGTTTCTTCAACGTGCTAACTGCGTCTTCCACCTTCGTGGCCAATCCGATCAGATCAATGGCACAACGCCCACAAGATGGGCAAGCAATTACAACTGGATCGTTGTTCACGATATCTAGACTGCGCAAAATCTGTTTCGCTACCTTAATTTCTTCAACAGGATCGGCAGTGAGGGATACGCGAATTGTGTCACCGATCCCCATGGATAAAACCGTACCAATTCCTACAGCAGATTTAATGCTACCAGAGAATTGTGTACCTGCTTCTGTTACCCCTACATGCAACGGGTAAGGACGACGTTCGGCCATTAACGAATACGTCTGAATCATGGTTGGAACATCTGAAGATTTTAGTGAGATCGTAATATTATCATAGTTCAGGTCTTCTAAAATCTCTACATGGTTCATAGCTGATTCCACGATCGCTTCCGGACTAGGATATCCGTATTTGTCTAATAAACGTCTTTCTACTGAACCTGAGTTTACGCCAATACGAATAGGAACATTTCGTTCACGACAAGCATCAACTACTGCCTGAGTTCGTTTCCGATTTCCAATATTCCCTGGATTAATTCGGATTTTATCAATCCCGCTCTCCAATGCTGTAAGCGCTAATCGATAGTCAAAATGGATATCAGCTACTAACGGCAATGGAGAACGTTCCTTAATTTGCTTGATTGCTTTTGCAGCATCTTCGTTAACAACCGCTAAACGAACGATTTGGCATCCAGCTTCATGCAATTGCTCTATCTGTTTGAGCGTAGCTTCTACATCACGCGTATCAGCGGTGGTCATAGATTGGATAACCACACTTTTTTGTCCTCCAATTTGGACTCCGCCTACAAATACCGGTTTGGTCTCCTCGCGCTTATACAAAGTAAGCACACTCCTTTATCTGTTTCTCTCTACGTGTTGAATTACTGTAAAAAGAGACGTTGTATATCATTCCAAGTCACAACTAGAATTAACATCATCAATAAAGCAAAACCAACAAAGTGAACCATGCCTTCTTTGTTAGGATCAATTGGTTTACCGCGCAATGCCTCAATGGCAATGAACACAAGGCGTCCACCGTCTAAAGCAGGAATTGGCAGCAAATTAAAAATACCAAGGTTAATACTCAAAAGCGCTGTCCATGTAAAGAGTGCCGCAAGACCATTTTGCGCAAATTGACTGGTCATTGTAAAGATCCCTGCTGGTCCACTTAAATCCTTCACACTTACATGTCCCGTAAAGAGCTGTGCAAGATTGGTAAAGATGGTTTTCGTCCAGAAGATTGTTTGGTCAATACCATGTGTCAGCGCTAATCCAATCTCTCTTTTGACACCGGCGCCAACCATTATTTTACCTTGTTCATTTACCTGTACGGGTACGACCATGTCTTGCCCATCTCTATTGATCTTCATTTCAATATTTTTATTAGGGGATGCATTAACAGCTCCCACAAACTGGTTCCAGTCATTTATTGGTGTCCCATCGATGCTAATAATGCGATCTCCCTGTTTCAGCCCCGCCTGATAAGCAGGTCCATCCGGAATAACTTGGCCTAAAACAGCATCTTTTGACGGAGCTCCGAAGAATAAAGCCCCCATCACAAAGATAATAAAAGCTAAAATAAAGTTAGCAGCAGGACCAGCAAAAATAGCTAGGAAACGTTGCCATATTGTTTTCCCTTTAAATTGACGATTAAAAGGAGCGATCTGTACTTCCTTGCCCTCAATCACTAGCATTGTCTTGGGATCAACAGCAAATGTCTTCATTTCTCCCTGTATATCCAAGGTCATGATCAAATCATGCTCCAGATCATAACGAACCACATTACCAATCGTTGCATGATTGGGGATATCTTTAGGAGTAACATAAATGTGAGAAATCTGATTAGCTTGATTAAATAAAACCCCGACCTCCATATGAGGTTGTAATACTTCCATCTCAGGGTCTTCACCAGCCATTCGAACCATACCACCGATGGGTAACCAACGCAACGTATATTCTGTTTCGCCCCTCTTAAAGCTAAACATTTTTGGTCCCATTCCAAGAGCGAACTCACGGCATAAAATACCTGCCCGTTTTGCTAACAAAAAATGGCCCATTTCATGGAAAAAGACCAACAATCCAAAAATTACTACGAAGGCGATTACCGATCCAAAACCAATCTGTACGGGAGGCATTTGCATAGATATAGCCACCTTTCCTTCTATTTCGTGATTGAGAAGCACTCACCCGTTCTATCGAAACAGGACCACTACTCTACTATATGTAGGTAAAGCGTCTAATCAGTACCCTGTCTCTGGCAAAGCTTTTCGCTTGTTTCTTTCCCTCTTATTTGCCCCAGTCTCGTGCAGCTTGTCGTGCCCATGCGTCAACTTCGTCAATCTCTTCTAAGGTAGGGTGCGGACTCGTGTTGTGTAAGGCACATACCTGATGAACAACCTCTTCAATTCCTACGATTGTTAGTTCATCCTGCAAAAACCGCGAAACGGCAACTTCATTGGCTGCATTTAGCACAGCGGGCAGTGTACCTCCAACCTTACCGCAATCGTACGCTAGTTTTAAGAGTGGATAGCGGGTGAAATCCATCTCTTTAAAATGAAGCGTCCCGCATTTCACGAGATCAAGAGTCTCAGTCGGCAACGGCCAGCGGCTTGGATAGGTAAGAGCGTACTGAATGGGAACCTTCATATCCGGTGTTCCCAATTGTGCTATCACGGCTCTATCTTTGTATTCTACCATAGAATGAATAATACTTTCATAGTGAAGAATTGTCTCTATCTGCTCATATGGCATTCCAAATAGCCAATGAGCCTCTACTACTTCAAATCCTTTGTTCATCATAGTAGCTGAGTCAATCGTTATTTTGGCTCCCATGCTCCAATTTGGATGCCGCAAAGCATCTTCTCGAGTTACATGAGCTAACTCATCTCGAGACAGATGGCGAAGTGACCCTCCTGAAGCAGTAATAATGAGTTTGGAAACATCCTGTCGATTCTCCCCGTTTAGAGCCTGAAAAATGGCAGAATGCTCGCTGTCAACAGGAACAATTGTCGCCTGATGCCTTTGGGCAGCCTCCATGACCAAGTGTCCTGCACTTACCAGGGTTTCCTTATTAGCAAGTCCAATTGTTTTGCCACGTTCAATCGCAGCCAGGGTTGGTTTTACTCCTACACTGCCTACTACTGCTGACATAACAAATGATGCTTGAGGATGTGTTGCTACCTCAATCAAGCCGTCTAATCCATACACGATCTCTGCGGATAAAACTCCCGCAAGGCGTTTCGATAACTCTCGTGCAAGCTCTTCTGTCCCTACGGAAATGAGTTCCGGTTTAGCATATAAAGCTTGTTCTTCTAATAAGTCAATGTTAGTACCGGCTGCCATGGCTACAATGTTAAATTGTTCGGGGTGCTGTTTCACTACTTCCATAGTACTTGTCCCGATCGAACCGGTAGAACCTAACAGCGATATGTTTTTCACCCATCTCACCTCAAAACCCCTATTTGTCTACGAGCTGCTACTTAAAACAAGCCAAACAAGTACAGTATCGGAAACACAATAAGCATACTATCAAATCGATCGAGAATGCCTCCATGCCCTGGTAGAATATGACCTGAATCCTTTACTGAGAAATGGCGCTTGTAAGCTGATTCTACTAAATCTCCTAGCGGACCGACAATACCTGTAATGGCTGCAATTGCTAAAGCTTGTCCCCACGGAAGAGCTCCGGGTACTTGCAAAAAGATCAGGCAAGCATCAATTGCCCCGACAACCACAAGGGAGGCAAGGAAACCTCCAAGCGCTCCCTCTACTGTTTTATTTGGACTAATATCTGGCCATAATTTACGTTTGCCAAATGCTTTTCCTGCAAAATAGGCTCCAGAATCTGTTGACCATACAGATAACAAGATGATAATCGTAAGCCAAAATCCAGTTAAGCCGATCCCCCCGCGAGCGACGGCAACGTAGTGAAAACCATATCCTATGTATAACGCTCCGAGTAATACCAGAGCGGCATGTTCAATATGAAAGCGATTTTTACTAAGTACAGTATAAAATAGCAACAAAAATAAAGGTAACAGCAGAATTTGACCCCATTCCACTGTGATTGTGCCAATACCATTTACCTTCAAAAACCCCAGCACTGGGAATAATAAAGCTGCGAGGTCTGGTTGCCATGCACTTATTAAAATCACATAGCCTAGTATACCTGGAAAACTAAAAGGCTTTATGCTGGCCATGCGTAAAAATTCAAAAAGGCCGATGAAGGCCATAAGTAATACTAGGGACGAGTACCAAATCCCCCCCAGATATACCAGGGTGAGAAAAACAACACCCCCAAGTAATCCGGTAATTATCCGTTCCTTCACTTGTTCCACCTCTCCAGATCAAACTGCGCCATAGCGACGAGCTCGACCTTGGTATTCAGCAATCGCCTGTACGAAATGCTCTCTGGAAAAATCGGGCCAATACACATCCGTGAACCAAAATTCCGTATAAGCTAGTTGCCATAGCATGAAATTGCTAATACGAATTTCTCCGCTCGTGCGAATTAACAAATCAGGTTCGGGAATTCCTTGTGTATATAAATGTGAGGCAATTGTTTCCTCATCAATTTGTTCAGGTGTTAGCTTGCCTTGGGCGATCAATTGAGCAATCTCTTTTGTCGCTTTTAAAATTTCATCACGCCCTCCATAATTAAGGGCAAAATTAAGTTGTAAGCCTGTATTATTTTTTGTCTTTTCCTCTGCTTCAATTAAAGCGTTTAGAGTATGAGAAGGTAAGCCTTCTCGAGAGCCTATCATACGTATCCGAACATTTCGTTCAACTAATTCTACCAATTCAGTCGACAAGAACTCCTGTGGGAGTTTCATTAGAAAATCAACTTCGTCTTTAGGACGCTTCCAATTCTCTGTAGAAAAGGCGTACATCGTTAATACACCTACACCGATTTCATCTGCTGTTTTTACCACATCTTTTACGGTTTTCATACCCTGATGGTGCCCAGCAACACGCGGTAAATTACGTTTTTTAGCCCATCGTCCATTACCGTCCATAATGACTGCTACATGGTGCGGAATGACTCCTGCCTGATCAAACGCAGTGCTTTTATATTCTTCCTGCCTACCGCTAAACATTTTTCCTAACCGTTCTAACATACAGGTTTCCCCCAAAAAGAGAGATATAGACATAGCTCCCCCTCATCACAGAGGGGGAACATTTTCTCACATTATACCTCGAGAATGTCCTTCTCTTTATCTTTTACGATTTTGTCAACTTCCGCAATAAACTTATCGGTCGTTTTTTGAACCGTTTCTTGATGACCGCGGGATTCATCCTCAGAGATTGAAGCCGCTTTTTCCAACTTTTTAATACCATCATTTGCATCGCGACGTACGTTGCGAATTGCTACTTTTGCATCTTCTCCGCTCTTGTTTGCAACTTTTACTAAGTCGCGGCGGCGCTCTTCTGTAAGTGGCGGAACTGCAATGCGGATTACGGAACCATCATTAGTTGGTGTAAGTCCGATATCAGACTGCATGATTGCTTTATCAATATCTTTTAGAGCGTTCTTATCCCAAGGCTGAACTTGCAGCATACGTGGTTCTGGAGCAACTACGTTAGCCAATTGATTGATTGGTGTTGGTGTTCCATAGTAGTCTACCATGATTTTATCCAACATAGCCGGAGTCGCACGACCAGCACGCAATGTCGCTAGGTCCTTTTTTAATGTTTGAATCGCCTTGCTCATGCGATCTTCCATATCCTTTAAAATGTTTTGTGGCATTTAAGCATCCCCCTTTACTATAGTCCCAATTTTTTCTCCCATGACGGCCCGACGAATGTTGCCCTCTTCCGTTATGGCAAAAACAATAAGTGGTATATGATTATCCATGCAAAGACTGGAAGCGGTAGAATCCATGACGCCTAAGCCTTTGTTTAAAACTTCAAGGAAAGTTAGGTTATCGTATTTTGTAGCGCTTTCGTCAATGCTTGGATCGGCTGTGTACACACCGTCCACCTTATTTTTTGCCATCAGGATAACCTCTGCTTCGATCTCGGCAGCACGCAATGCTGCTGTTGTATCGGTGGAGAAGTACGGGTTACCTGTACCAGCCGCAAAGATGACAACTCGCCCCTTCTCTAAATGACGAATCGCCTTTCTGCGAATGTATGGCTCAGCTACTTGACGCATCTCAATAGAAGTTTGAACACGGGTAGGTACGCCGACCTGTTCTAATCCATCTTGCATCGCAAGTGCGTTCATAACAGTTGCAAGCATGCCCATGTAGTCAGCCGTTGCGCGATCCATTCCTTTGGAGCTTCCGGAAAGACCTCTCCAGATGTTTCCTCCACCTACTACTACGGCTACTTCTACACCTAGCTCTACGATTTCCTTTATTTGATTTGCAATCGAAGCGATAACTTTTGGGTCGATTCCATACCCTAGTTCCCCAGCTAGTGCCTCTCCACTCAGCTTTAGTATGACTCGTTTATATGCAGCGTCTGGCATGCGAAAAGACCTCCATTTTCATTTCGTATTGCTCTTATTTCCTGTCTTTCTTTAAAAATAGGGAACACAGCGGTGTTCCCTATTATCATCTTATTGCTTATTCACTTGCGCCATTACTTCAGCAGCAAAATCTTCTTGTTTCTTTTCAATACCTTCCCCAACTTGGAAGCGAGCAAAGCCTTTGAAGCTAGCTCCTGCTTCTTTCAACAATTGGGAAACGCGTTTGTCTGGGTCCTTAACGAATGGTTGCTCTACTAAGCAATATTCTTCAAAGAATTTTGCCATGCGGCCTTCTACCATTTTGTCTACGATGTTAGCAGGCTTTCCTTCAGACAACGCTTGGTTTTTCAATACTTCACGCTCACGGTCAATCACGTCTTGAGAAACTTCTTCTCTCACGCCAAAACGTGGGTTAGAAGCTGCTGCGTGCATTGCAATGTCTTTTGCCAATACTTCATTGTCAGTGTCATTTAAAGCTACCAACGTACCGATTTTTCCACCCATGTGCAGGTATCCACCGAAAACGCCGTTGTCAGCTTTTTCAAGGATTTCAAAGCGACGGAAGCTGATGTTTTCACCAATTGTTGCGATTTTCGCGTTGATGGTTGTACCCAAATCTTCTCCACCTTGGAACGCTTGAGTCAAAGCTTCTTCAACAGTAGCAGGGCGAGCGTTTACTACATGCTCAGCGATATCTTTAACTAGTTGTTGGAACTCAGGGTTTTTAGCAACGAAGTCTGTTTCACAGTTAACTTCTACTACTGCACCAAAGTTTCCGTTAATTGCAAATCCAGTCAAACCTTCAGCAGCGATACGTCCGGACTTTTTCGCAGCCTTTGCGATACCTTTTTCACGAAGTAGGTCAATCGCTTTTTCGATATCACCGTTTACTTCTTCTAGTGCGCGTTTGCAGTCCATCATACCTGCGCCTGTTCTTTCGCGCAATTCTTTAACTGTTTGTGCCGTAATTGCCATTGAATTACATCCTCCTTCAACTAATCCGCAAGCATCTTATTGCCTACGTATGTAATGTGTGAAACTCTTCGTCGGGAGATACAATTGTATTCGTAGAAAAAGGTGGACGGGGTTCTGAAAACCCTCAGTCCACCCTCATTCATTACGCCGTGGTTGTTTGCTCTCCGCCTTGGTTTCCTTCAGACAGAGCGTCAGCCATCTTGCCAGTTAATAGTTTAACAGCACGGATAGCGTCATCGTTACCAGGAATCACATAATCGATTTCGTCTGGATCGCAGTTAGTATCAACGATCGCTACGATTGGGATACCCAATTTACGAGCTTCCGCAACAGCGATGCGCTCTTTGCGAGGGTCGATTACGAACAATGCGTCAGGCAATTCTTTCATGTGTGCAATACCGCCCAAGAATTTCTCTAGGCGATCCATTTCTTTGTTCAATACGATAACTTCTTTTTTAGGAAGAACATCGAAAGTACCATCTTCTTGCATACGTTTTAGTTCAGCAAGACGAGCAGTACGTTTTTGAATAGTTTCGAAGTTAGTCAATGTACCACCCAACCAACGTTGGTTGATGTAGTAGTGACCAGTGCGTTCAGCTTCTTCTTTAACAGACTCTTGCGCTTGTTTTTTCGTACCAACAAAAAGTACTTTACCTTCGTTAGCAGCAACTTCGCGCATGAAGTTGTAAGCCTCTTCTACTTTTTTCACCGTCTTTTGCAAGTCGATGATGTAAATTCCGTTACGTTCTGTGAAGATATAGCGATCCATTTTTGGGTTCCAACGACGAGTTTGGTGACCGAAGTGAACACCAGCCTCAAGAAGTTGTTTCATAGAGATTACCGCCATATTTCACACCTCCTCTAGTTTGGTTTTTTGTGTCAACCTCCGCCGACCGCATTTTTCAAGCAAAACTACCAAATGGTAGCACCGTTGCCGAAATTAGCCTGCGTGTGTATTTAACACCGAAGAAAACTATATCATATCAAAATAACAAATGCAATAAAGAGTGTTAGAAAAGTTGCTTCGGCTTACCGTTATTTTCACCTAACGATATCCATTTTATCCAAAAAATGAACGATATATCATCAGTAAGCCTATTTTTTAAGTAAATGACTATAGGAAGCATTCTATTTACTGTCACTTATTTATGTTCAGATAATGAATCAGCTACAGGAGTTTTAGGCGGCTCAGGAGGGGTCGGAGGAACTGGCTGCGTTATACCTGATGTATCCTTTTGCTCTGCTCCCGGCTTATTATTCGTAGTTTGCTCAATTGACTGCTCCTGCTTTTTCGCAGGCTCTTTTTCGCCTGTAGTGGACGTGGATGGCTCACTGTTCTCCTTAGAGCTATGATTCTGTTTTGAAACATCCTTTGCTTGTTGTTGCGTTGTAGCTGATGAGCCTTTAGCAGGCTGAGTCGTTTTATTGCTTTCTTTTTCGTTTTCTTTCGTTTTCTTATCCGATTTATCGGTTGATTGTTCCGTCTTCTTTTTCTCTTTGCTGGACTCATTCATTTTCGGAGAAGCCTTCGTTGCTTCCTTATCATGCTCAGAAGCTAGCTTCTTTTTCTCACTATTTGCTGTTGGAGCAGTATCAGGCTTCTTCTCTGGTTGCTTTTGTCCAGCTGGAGCAGAGATAGCTGGTTGCCCGTTTTGTTTTTCTTTACTCGTATTTGGAGTTGCTTGTGGCTGATCTTTTAAAGGAACCTGTGCTTGCATACGCTGAAATTCTTCTTTAGAAAGAACAACCCACCCCTGAGTAGCAGCGATTTGCTTTAGTTCATCTATGCTAATCGCCTTCTGTCCGAAGACTAGAAGAAATACGGCAGAGAATACAATCCCTAGTCCAAAACCCATCCACCCGATTCTCGTTCTCATGTCAGGCCTCTCTTTCAATCGGCTCGGCAAGCGTTAAAATTAATTCAATCTCCCCATGGCCAGCTCCAAGCTTTTTAGCTATCTCGGGAGTAGTAAGCCCTTGTTGTACTAATTCAAACACTCGCTGGTACCGATCTTTTAATGCCAACACGTCTTGAGAAATCTCTGGTTGCTGGTCAGCGCTAGCTTGGCTCAACATCTGGGATTGCTCTACTCCCTTTTTTATTAAAGCGTGGGATTGTTGCAACTCACTAAATTGAAGATGTAATTTTTCCATCTCCTGCTGAAGAGAAAGATTGTCTTGTGCATATTGCTTAGCAGAAGCGAATAATTCCTGCTGGCTTTTTCTGATTTGCTCGATGTTCGCATGCAAATTCTCAGCTAACTCTTCATTTTCCCTTTTCACCTGTTGAACAAAGCGTTTAAGCGTTGTTTCCATGCTAGCGCGATCCAGACTGGTGAGCTCTGCATGCTTCATCGAAGAAATTGCTTCAGAACCGATCTCGTGATGTTTTCTTTTAGATAACCAAAGGGAGAGGCCTGAAAGCGCAATAGCGATTAGGCCAACTCCTAGTAGTATATATAACAATTGAGTCATTTTCTTCACCTAGTTAGAATAGTTACAAAGAAATATCAATATGATGCCCACGGATTGGATCAGGTGAAGGATGGGTTTGCGCTTTCATTTCTCCTTCTGCTTGTCCCTCTCGCATTTGTTTAGGTTCTCCCCCATGCTTCTTTGCAGACTCTTCTTGTTTATTTTTAACATGCTGTTGTTCTGATTTATGCACATTCTCCGTTTTATTCCGTTTGGCTTCAGCTAGCCTCTTCTGTTCTTCCTTAATCTGCTGTTGCTCCGCTGCAGCCCGTTGTTGCAGTTGTTCTTGCCATCTACCTATCTCTTGTGTCCTTGGAATAGCATGCTGTAATTCGAGTGCTTTAAAACTCATCAGCATCTCTCTCCTTTTCTAAATGAGAGTGGAAGTAGATATCTCTCCATCCAAAACTAGGAATCGAGTACGGCTAAACTCTTGTTTAATAAAACGCACATGCTTACCAAAAACCAGTTTTGCTCCTGGGAAAATTAGCTGAGATACCTCAATATAGGATGGGATCTCTTGGTCTAATTCTGCCTCGAGCCGTCGTTTTTCTTCTTCTAACGTTTTTATTTCTTTATCCAATACGAGCTGCGTATTGGTCAATTTAATCTGTAACGACTTCTTGTCAGAAGGCAAATCTCCATAGGCTTGCATCATTTGCGACAATACCTGTAGCCCTTGATCTGCCTTGCGCTTCTGATCATGAAGGTCGGTTAATTTCTTTTTAATTTGGCTGACTTCTTCGCGGCATTGGGGCTTAGCACCCACTTCAAGACTGGTTGGCGTAGAGCTCATATTGCCGACTACCTGTGCAATAATCTTCTCGCCTGCTTGAACGACACCACCAATAATAATCCCCTTGGTTCCTTTGCAAACCACCTGCTTCCCAGCCTTTACGTGTGAAAACATGATGCTTTGTTTAACGAAAACGTTATTGCCGGCAGTTACATTCCCATTTTGAATATAGGAGGTCGTCACGTTATTTCCTGCTTGAACACGTCCCTTATCCTGACCAGCAATCCCGTTTTTAATATCAATGGAGCCTTCTGCAATCAGCTCGGCACCCTCTACACTTCCATAGATACGAATATCGCCTGTGGCTTTTATCGTAAACCCAGTTGGCACATGGCCACGAATAACAACAGTTCCAACAAAATCAATATTACCTACACTAAAATCAACGTCTCCATTGACTTCATAGACAGGGAACACATGAATCTTGTCATTGTCCACTGATACTTGACCGTCTATTACAGCGTATGCCAATGTTCGTTCTTCATTTAACACAATCCCTTTACCAGGCTTTAATAAAGCTTCTTTACCTGGCTTTGGTGGGATCACTTCATCTGTAACCGTTCTACCTGGTACTCCCGGTGTTGCCATAATCTTTTCTGCTAAAAGCTGACCACGTGTCACATTAGCAATATTGAGAACGGAATAATAGTCCACTCGTCCATCTTCAAGCACTTTGGGGGAAGTTTTCTCTGCTGACTCATCTTGAAATAGATAACGAATGCTACCATTTTGACCCGGTATCGGTTTCACTCCTTTAGCAATACTGAGAGGCGTATCAACATATTGCGATGGGGCAGAACAGATAGCACGCACATGATTTTCTATTATTCCATATCTCACACCTTTTGTTTCACAAAATCGAATCAAGTCTTCCTCTTTAAGCGGGACATCACTTGTTGCTTTTAATGTAATTTCAGCAAGAAGTTTGTCAGATGAAATGTGAATTTCCGCGTAATCGGTAATTTGATTCACGAAAAACCCCCCTTTTTCTGCGCTTCTGAGCGCCACCAGTTTTCTACATTAACTGCGATTTCCATTTTGCCAACGTATTGCGTAGACGAAAAATCGCTTTGGAATGCAACTGGGAAATACGTGAAGGGGATAAGCTCATGACCTCAGCGATTTCAGACAGAGTTAACTCTTCAAAGTAAAAAAGTGAAACAACGAGGCGCTCTTTTTCTGGTAGTTTGTCAATGGCTTGAGTTAAAACTTCCTTCAAATTCTGCATTTGGGCGACGTTTTCAGGATTTGGCATAAGATCATCTATTAAATAAGCATGACGAGCAATTTTCTGTTCATCTTCATCACCTACTGCTTCGTCAATCGACAACATACTGGACAGCGAGGTATCATACATCACCTGTTGAACTTCTTTTTCCGTTATTCCCAAATGAACACTTACTTCTTTCTCAGTGGGAGAACGTAACAGATTTTGCTCTAAATATGTATATGCTTCTTCGATTTTTTTTGCCTTATCCCGTACCGTGCGAGGAATCCAATCATTTTCACGCAATCCATCAATCATGGCTCCGCGAATTCTCCACATGGCATACGTTTCAAATTGCAAGCCCCGTTTATAATCAAACTTGTTTAAAGCATCAAGCAACCCGAATCGACCATAGCTGATGAGATCATCCTTATCCACGTTGTTAGGTAAACCTATGGAAAGACGCATTGCCACTTTATTTACTAGCGGCAAGAATTTTTCCACCAGTTCTAATTCCGCTTCTCGACTCCCGTTTTCTTTCCATTCCATCCATTTATCAAATTCTTTTGTTACCTTCTCTTGATTATATACGCGAGCCATGGTTTAATCACCTGCCTTTTACTCATCAGTAAATCTTCTTAACGTTTGGGCAATTAATTTTGGGTCATGCTCTGCAGATTCATCTTGTACACGCTCTACTTTTAGTGGAATAAACTCTTCTTCTGGATGTAAAGACTCGTTCGTTTCTTCCTGATCGGTAGCAGCTTCCTGCTCTTCCCCTGCCGCTGCTACTTCCTCGTCGCCATCTATATCCTCCAGCTCGTTAGGATCTTCTTTTGGAAAAAGAATGGATAATACCCACTGAACAAGAAAGGCGATGATAAAAATAACCAGAAAAGCCATAACTCCACGATAAAACGATACAACAAACAAATTGCCAGTAATGGCAGCCAAAAACGTTAGTAGAAATGCAATGCATCCTAACCAAAGACTTCTTTTCACGGTTTGGTTCATGGTTATACTTCCTTAGTTCCTTGATTTACGGTCCGGATTTGCAATACCCCGGTTTCCGCATCAACTTCAATAGTTCGTCCGCAATTTCCACCAGTATCCTCTGCAATAATCTGAATGGAGAATTGTTTTAAAGCTGCTTTGCATGCCTCCACATTCCGCGGTCCAATTCTCATTGCATCGTTGGTAGAAAGAAAGGTAAACATTTGGGCGCCTCCAGCTAACTTAGCTGTCATATGACGGGTTTGGGCTCCCAGTTTCTTCATTCGTTCAACTAATTCAGGAATTGCTGTATCAGCATATTTCAAATGATTGGTCTCTGTATTTTTCCCTAGGCTTGAATCCGGTAACATGACATGTGCCATCCCCGCAATTTTAGTACTACGATCATAAAGTACAACCCCAACGCAAGAACCTAAGCCCGTCGTGCGAATATGATTGGGGGCACTAGCTACTCCTGCGTCTGCCATTCCAACTTTAATAATTTCCATCTAACGGGACCCCTAATGCTTGGAATAATGTTGCAAATGAATCCGGATCTGGGATGAGGAAAAAGTGACCTTGCATTTTTTCGTTGCCTTCCATAAAAGCTGTGTCGATCGTTAAAGCAAAATCACCAGCCCGACCTAGTTCAATAAGTCCATAGCTCAAAAGAGCGCCTGCCATATCAATCGCAAGAGCAGGTACAGTCGGTTGCATATTAAGCTTCGTAAAATCAGCCAGTGATGACAGATAAGAACCAGCCATAATGTTGCCGATCTCATGCAAAGCCGATAATTCCATTTCACTAAATATCTCTTCCTGCTCTTCTTGTGGTACAATCCCCAGCAGATGCTGCAATAGATTTTTAGCGGAAGGAATATCTATAATAAAAAACATATTTCCAGGGCAATCGCCTTCTACACGTAAAAAGACTGCAATTACCACTACCTCATCTCCACCCAGGAAATCAGCAATTTCCTGGAAAGAGATGATTTTTACTTGTGGAACGGTCATGTCGATTTCTTTTTGAATCAATTGCGAAAGTGCCGTGGTTGCATGACCAGCCCCAATATTACCTACCTCACGAAGCACATCTAATTGAAATTCGCCTAATTTCTTAATATGAGTCATAGACTAAACCTCAAACGAATCCAATTGTTTAATCTCTTCTGTGCTCAACACTTTATCTAGATTTAATAAGATGAGCAGACGTTTTTCTAATTTAGCTACACCACGTAAATAGGTTGCTTCTACTCCGCCAACCACGGCTGGTGGCGGTTCGATTGCATTAACAGGGATATCAACCACGTCGTTTGCAGAATCAACAATTAGTCCAACTTCCAGTTCGTCTACAGCTACGATAATCACCCGTGTAGCTTCTGTGCATTCTGTTTCTGCCAATTGAAAACGACTGCGCAAATCAATAATGGGTGTAACCACACCACGTAAATTGATAACACCCTTTACAAACTCTGGTGTGCGAGGTACGCGGGTAATATGTTCCAGCTTCTCAATCGATCTAACCTGCTGAACCTCTACACCGTACTCTTCGTCTACCAATCGAAAAATAATTACTTTTACTTCTTCAGATGCTGCTTTCATATCCAACATACTCATGACCTCCTACCTACTTAATTAAGGCATTGCAATCGAGAATTAATGCGACCTGTCCATCACCTAAGATCGTTGCTCCGGAAATGGCAAAGACATTGACTAGATACTTGCCTAGCGATTTCAGCACGATTTCTTGTTGTCCAATAAAGGAATCAACAACTAAGCCAGCCATTTTTTCCCCTTTGCGAACAATAACGACAGCCACCTCGTCCTCACGAGCTTTTCCATTAGATGGAATTTGGAAAATTTCTTTGAGAGACACAAGAGGTACAATACGTCCTCGGAAGTCAATCACTTGTTGACGATGAGCCATCATGATTTCGCTTTTCTTGAAGACAGCAGTCTCAATAATGGAGCTTAACGGAACCGCATACTTCTCATTTTCAACCTGAACCAGCATTGCAGAAATAATAGAAAGGGTCAGCGGTAGCTGAATACGGAACACAGAGCCTTCATTTGGCGCTGAGTCAACTGATACGGAGCCACCTAGTGATTCAATCTTAGTTTTAACAACATCAAGACCTACACCGCGTCCTGAGATGTCAGATACTACGTCAGCCGTACTAAATCCTGACGAGAATAAAAGTTCATATATCTGTCTATCCGTCATCGTTTCCGCAACAGCGGCACTTACTACTCCACGGCTGATCGCTTTGTTACGTACCTTATCCTTGTCAATACCTGCTCCATCGTCACGTACTTCAATAAAGACGTGGTTGCCGCTATGATACGCTTTTAGCTGAACCACACCCTCTTCTGGCTTACCAGATTGTTTACGCTTCTCAGGAGACTCTAGTCCATGGTCGATAGAGTTACGCAATAGGTGAACAAGCGGATCGCCAATTTCATCAATTACAGTACGATCAAGCTCCGTTTCAGCCCCAAAAATCTCTAGATTTACCTTCTTGTTTAATTCCTTAGCCAAATCTCGAACCATCCGAGGGAATCGGTTGAATACCTGCTCTACTGGAACCATGCGCATGGTTAGGATGATATTTTGTAGATCACCGCTAATTCGGCTCATGTGTTCCACTGTTTCATGTAGCTCTGTTTTACCGATTTCTCTGGCTAACTGCTCTAAGCGTCCGCGATCAATAACTAGCTCGCTAAACAAATTCATTAAGATGTCTAGACGTTCAATATCTACACGGATGGTTTTGCTAGCAGCAGGTCTTTTAGCAGGAGCTGCTGGGGTTGCCGGCTTTTGCTCTTTTTCAGACTTAGCAACTTCCTTGACAGGAGCTGCCGCAGCTACTTCCTTGTCACCCTCTGCCAATTTAATCTCTTCAATCAAAACCTCCTCGATCTCAGAGATATTGCTGATTGCTTTGTGAATCTCTTCTAAAGATTTTGAAGTGATATAAACAACCTCAAAGGATCTATCAAATTTTTCATTTTCAATTTCTTCTACGGAAGGAGTTGACTTGATTACCTCTCCATGTGTGTCCAGTTGGTCAAATACCATATAAGCACGAGCTGCTTTTAGTACACATTCTGCTTGCAGGCTAACACGAATCCAATATAAATTGTTTCCTGTTTCCTGCGATTGGCGCATAATTGTAATTGCATAATCATCTAGCTGATAGTCGCGTGTTACAGCTTGGGCTTCTTCAACCTGATCATTTGTTTCAGAATCAGAGTCGTCACCTTCAGCTAATGTAGCGGTAGGCTCAGAGGATGATTCGTTAAAATCTCCCGCCACTATGGAACGTAGGACTCCTACTAACGCGCTAACGTCAGCGGCCCCGTCGCCACCTTCCATGATGTTTTGAACCATACCTTCCATAATATCTACACTTTTGAAAATGACGTCCATGATGTCGGTTGTAATCATTAGCTTCTGATTACGGATCAAATCAAGCACGTTTTCCATTTCGTGTGTTAAGCTAGCCAAATCTTCAAAGCCCATCGTTGCTGCCATTCCCTTTAAGGTATGAGCTGAACGAAAAATTTCATTAACGATTCCAATGTCATGCGGATCGGTCTCCAGAGTCAACAGATTGGAGTTAATCGCCTGCAAATGTTCCTTGGATTCTTCAATAAACATATCAAGATATTGATTCATATCCATGTATCTATAACCTCCCCCATCATGTTACGAGTCGAACTAACGTCTCTGCCATGTGGTCCAGTGGAACAATATGATCCGCTAATCCAGCTTGAATGGCTGCACGTGGCATTCCGAACACGACACAACTACTCTGATCTTCTATCAATCCTACAACGTGATGAGCTTCCTTCATCTGTCGTAAGCCCGCTGTCCCATCAGCTCCCATGCCAGTCAAAATGACCGCCCACTGCCTTGTATGCGTAAGTTTGCTCGCTGATTCAAACAAAACGTCAACGGACGGACGGTGACCGCCACGTGGCGCCTCTTGATGTAATTTAATGATGATTTTTCCACCGGATGGTTGCATGGCTTCCATATGATAGCCTCCCGGTGCGATATAAGCTGTACCTGCCTTCACTTCTTCTCCGTCAGTTGCTTCCTTTACTGTGATTTGGCACATGCTATCTAGACGCTGGGCCAAACTTTTCGTAAATCCTGGTGGCATATGCTGCACAATCAATATCGGTGCTGGAAAATAAGCAGGTATCTGAGTTAATAAAGTTTGTAATGCACGAGGTCCCCCTGTGGAAGTTCCTAAGAACACAACCTTCGTCCCTGACTTATCTGTCAAGTCCGCATGTTGCACTCCCATACTTTCTTTCAGAGGAAGGACTTGCTCATTCGTTTTTTCTGTTTGAAATAGCTTCTTCTTTGGCTCTGTTAGTGGTTTTTTAACAGGAGCTTTCGCGATTGGAGCTATTTGTTTATGCCTGAAACGTCCCTTTGCTGCCGCAGCTTCCTTTACGAGTTCGACAAGCTGTTTGCCAACTTTATGGATGTCTAAGGAAATGGGTCCAGAGGGTTTGCCAATAAAATCAAAAGCACCTAACTCCAGCGCTTTTAAAGTGGCATCCGCTCCTTCTTTAGTCAAGCTACTCAACATGACAACAGGCAGAGGATGCTCTACCATCAGCCTTTCTAATGTTGCAAGTCCATCTAAAATAGGCATTTCCACATCAAGCGTAACCACATCTGGCTGTAGTTCTCTTACTTTTTCTAAGCATTCCATTCCATTTCGAGCACGAGCCACCACTTCAATGTTGGGATCGCTTGTCAAAATGTCAGAAATGACCTTGCGCATGAAAGCGGAATCGTCTGCCACTAGTACTTTAATTTTCGTCATGTTACCGCTCCCTTCTAGTCACTTCAATCGTTTACACCATCTGATTATATCCATTTTCTTAATTTAGCAAGAAATCCTTTTAATCCGCCTTGCTCTTCCCGATCTGTTGAAGAAGGGTTGAGCTGGGCAGTATATTTTGCAGCCAGTTGGCGAATGCCTTTTGCCATCTGAGACTGTGGATAAACGAGTAAAAGGGGTTGCTGCTGCTTTACTGCCTTAGAAACATACGGGTCGTCCGGCAATATTCCAAGTACTCCTATAGGAAATTCCAAAAAACGTTGGGCTACTGTAATCAGTTTGTCAGCGGTTTGCTGACCTTCCCGTGCTGTTGAAGTACGATTTATAATTAACTTGATGTTAGCATCAGGTTTTTGCAAATGAACCATCTTCATCATCGCATATGCATCCGTGATAGCTGGTGGCTCAGGTGTGGTCACCAGCAGAATTTCATCAGATGCCATTAGAAATTGCAAAGATTCTTTGCTAAGTCCAGCCCCTGTATCAAAAAGGATAATATCGGCATAACCTTGTAATTTTCCCAATTCATCAAAAACCTTGCTCAATTCCCAATCTTGGAGTCGAGACATTTCGCTAAAGCCTGAGCCACCTGCAATGAATTCCAGACCTTTAGGACCTTTTTCAATGATGTCCCATACAGTATGGTCTGCTTCAAGAAGATGAAATAAGTGTTTCTTAGGAGTAACTCCCATTAAAACGTCAAGATTAGCTAAGCCTAGATCAACATCAAATACAAGAACCTTCTTGCCTTGCTCCATGAGACCTAGGGCTAAATTAAGCGTGACATTTGATTTACCAACGCCACCCTTTCCGCTAGTAACGGCTACGAGTCGCGTTTTGCGCGTCTCTATCTTTTCTTCGTACGCTTGCTTCTTCCGTTGAAACTGTTCCCGCAGCTTTTGAGCTTGATCATGCATATGCCTCTTCCCCCACGATCAACTTGGTCAGTTTCTCCGTTGTGATGACTTCAATATCGTCAGGAACATTTTGTCCTGTAGTCAAATAAGAGAGAGGAAGATCAAATTGCTCAAGTAACGACAAGATGGGTCCATAATGTAGTGTTTCGTCAGCTTTTGTTAAAATAACCTGCGAGATAGGCACGTTCTTAAACTGCTCCATGATTGCCTGCATGTCCGCAAATTTGGAGGTTAGACTCATGACTAATAAATGCTCGCTCATTTCTTCCCATTGTAAATACTCTTTTATTTTGCTTACAAATTCATCATTTCGATAGTTACGTCCCGCCGTGTCAATGAATATTAGATCATAGCCCTGCATTTTGTCCAAGGCATTCTCCATTTCATTTGCAGAGAAAACGACTTCTAAGGGTACATTTAAGATATTGGCGTATGTCTTTAACTGCTCTACTGCTGCAATTCGATAGGTATCGGCCGTAATAAACCCTACCTTTCGTTTTTCCTTTAACATATGCCAGGCTGCCAGCTTGGCAATTGTCGTGGTTTTACCCACTCCTGTTGGTCCAAAAAAGAATAGATATTTTTTCGGATTCTTCGTTTTGGTTTCATCAGGTACATGCTTAGCGATTCGCTCGGCTATTCTTTGCTTCATCAAGCTGTCTACTTCTTCTTGGGTAGCATGATATGGATCAGATAGCTCTAGCAAAATATCGTGCAATAGTGTAGCAATCGTGCTTTCTTGCATTTCATTATGTAAAAGCTTCTCTCGCCATTCGGCAAGGGATGGAGGCAATTGCTCACTGGCCTGTTTAGCAAACAAGAGCTTGTGGAGCATTACTCTCATATCTTTTAGCTCTCCAATCATATCCCGATATTCTTGCATACCTGTTGCTTGATCAAGTCGTTTCTCTTGATGCGCTTTTTCTGTAGAAACAGAAGTCCCAGTCTGATTCATTGATACAGAGGATGCCAAGCTCCGAGAATGATCTGGCAACGAAGACTCTTCTGCGATAGGATTAGAGGTCACCCCTTCTGATGAAGTTCTGAATCCCACGTCTTCCTCTCGCTCCTGCGCTAGAGGAGCGCGATCAGGAGTTGACTTCGGTAATACTGTACTCGCTTGTGGATTGGAATCTGTAAAGGTATTTATTGCTTGCTGATAACGGATGGCCGCAAGCGCTCCTGCCAGTGACTTGGGTTGCCCCTCTGGCTGCACGGCATCTCCATTTTGCGCGGGAGTTGCCAATAGCTCCTCTTTTGGACTTGCGTGAGGAGCTGCGTTGGGCTGAGAAGCTGTTTGAATAACCTTGGGACTCTGTCCAACAGAGGATTGCTCATTGTTTTTAGGTGCTTGATACCCTTGCTTGCCTACCAATGAATTCCCAGTCTCTTGCCTATCCAGTTTAGGAACGGAAGTAGCAGGCTTTGCTGGAGCCTGCTTTTCTTCCTTGGTTTCCGCTGCTGCGATCACTTCGATTTGCTGTTTTTTAAACAGCCCCATGAAGCCGCCTGTCTTAACTTGCTTCGTATTTAAAATGACAGCATCTTTCCCGAGTTCGACACGAATCTTTTCTAAGGCCTCTGGCATTGATTCAACCAAGTATCGTTTGACTTTCATTATACATTCACCACTCCTACACTCTGCACTTCAACATGAGGCTCTAATTCACTGTACGACAGAACAGGAATGTCAGGCAACATGCGCTCCATCAATTGTCGCAAATACATGCGAGTCATAGGAGAAGATAGGATAACAGGCTGTTGACCCATATTCACCATACGATTTACTTGCTCAGATACATTTTGGTAGATGCGTTGAGAGGTATCCGGGTCCATAGCTAGGTAACTACCTTGTTCAGATTGCTCAACACTCTCGGAGATGGTTTTTTCCAAACTTGGTCCTGCCGTAATGACTCGGAGCGGTTCTCCAGGCTGTGTAAACTGTAAAGTAATTTGTCTAGCTAATGCCTGTCTCACATATTCAGTCAATACCTCTGGGTCCTTAGAGAACATAGCATGATCAGCCAATGCTTCCAAAATGACTGGAAGATTACGAATCGAAATTTTTTCTTTTAATAGTTTCTGTAGAACCTTCTGAACGTCACCAATTGAAAGCAAGGATGGGATTAATTCATCTACCAACACTGGTGCTGTTTCACGTACGTTATCAATTAACGCTCGTGTCTCCTGACGTCCGAGTAATTCATGAGCGTGGCGTTTAATAATCTCTGTTAGATGGGTAGCAACTACGGATGGCGGATCGACAACCGTATAGCCAGATAGCTCAGCCATCTCTTTATTTTCCTCAGAAACCCAAAGAGCTGGTAGGCCAAACGCCGGTTCCATCGTAGGGATACCCTCCACAGATTCATCCTCAAATCCAGGACTCATTGCCAGATAGTGATCCATTAAAATCTCACCCGTTGCAATCACGTTGCCTTTGATTTTGATGATGTATTCATTCGGCTTCAGTTGAATGTTATCCCGAATACGGATAACTGGAACAACTAGTCCTAATTCAAGAGCGCACTGGCGACGGATCATAATGACTCGATCGAGTAGATCTCCACCCTGCTTCGTATCTGCTAACGGAATTAACCCATAGCCAAATTCAAACTCAATCGGATCAACCTGTAGAAGATTAACCACACTTTCTGGACTTCGAACTTCCTCAAGCTGCTGCTCTTCTTCCTGTGTAAAGGATTCGGCCAATTCGCTCTTCTGCTGTTTGGTTAATCTCATTGCCGCAATACATAAAATGACTGCTACTATAGCCGTAGGAAGTAGGCTGATTGGTGTTAACAATCCGAGTAATAGCATCGCTGCAGCAACCACATACAGTAATTTAGGGTGCGCGAACAATTGTTCTGTAATATCCTCCCCTAAACCGCCTTCCGAAGATGCACGTGTTACAATAATACCTGTTGCTGTCGAAATCAGAAGCGCAGGAATCTGGCTTACTAAGGCATCACCAATCGAAAGGAGTGTAAAGGTACTTAAAGCTTCCATAAAGCTTAATTTATGTATAGCTACCCCGATAATAAAACCGCCAATAATATTGACGATAAAGATAACGATACCTGCGATAGCATCCCCTTTTACGAATTTACTCGCCCCGTCCATGGAGCCGTAAAAGTCTGCTTCTCGTTCAATTTTACGACGTCGCTGTCTCGCATCTTGTTCACTAATCATTCCTGCATTTAGGTCTGCATCAATACTCATTTGCTTCCCTGGCATCGCATCTAATGTAAAACGAGCAGCAACTTCCGCTACACGTTCCGAACCTTTCGTGATAACGATGAACTGGATGATGATCAAGATTAGGAATACAACAAAACCGATAACAGCGTTACCACCTACTACGAAATCTCCAAACGCTTCGATAACTGTACCGCCCTTACCTGTAGATAAGATGTTACGGGTAGTTGAAACGTTTAGAGCCAACCGGAATAGTGTTGTTAATAGCAATAATGTAGGAAAGATGGAAAATTCCAGAGCCTCTTTGGTATACATCGAGACGAGCAGGATAACCAGGGCCAACGATATATTAACAATTAGTAGCATATCTAACAATCCGGATGGTAAAGGGATTACCATCATTACGACAATGCTTAACACGAAGATGATCATGCCCAACTGTTTTGCACCCATCTCGTCTCCTCCTTTCATCGTTTCACTTTACCTTGAAGTTTATAGACATAGGCCAATACCTCTGCTACCGCTTTGAACAGTTCCTCTGGAATGGTTTGACCAACCTCCACCTTTGCGTACAATGCCCTCGCAAGTGGTTTGTTCTCCATTGTAACTACGCGGTTCTTTTTGGCGATTTCTCGGATTTTCAAAGCTAAAAAATCCTGACCTTTAGCAATCACCGTCGGCGCCATCATTTCAGCAGAATCATACTTAATCGCTACCGCAAAGTGGGTTGGGTTGGTAATAATGACATCTGCGTTAGGAACTTCCTGCATCATGCGGCGCATGGCCATCTGTCTTTGGCGTTCTTTAATTTTACTTTTGATGAGGGGGTCACCCTCCATTTTTTTATGTTCATCTTTAATGTCTTGTTTGGACATGCGTAGATTCTTTTCATATTCGTAGCGTTGATATAGATAATCAAGGAACCCTAAGATAACCAACAGCATTCCGACTGAAATCCCCAGCTTCACGACCTGCCAGCCTGTAAACTCTAGCACTGCTTCGATTGTGGAAA
Source organism: Brevibacillus sp. SKDU10 (assembly GCF_001645205.1). Lineage (NCBI taxonomy): Bacteria > Bacillati > Bacillota > Bacilli > Caryophanales > Paenibacillaceae > Brevibacillus > Brevibacillus sp. SKDU10. The sequence continues at coordinate 23,395 of NZ_LSSO01000079.1, forward strand.
AGGAAAGCCGCGGAATCTTATCCTTGATGTCCCATAAAATCATGTAAACAACAATCATTCCTGCAGTGATCTTTAAAATAGACTTAAACAATTCAACAATAGTCCGGATCGAAAAGATTTTCTTAAAGCCTTCGATTGGATTTAGTTTTTCTAGTTTAAATTGAATTGGTTCTAAAGAGAAAAGCACCCCGACTTGCAAATAGTTGACCACTAACGCGACCAACATGCAGACGCCAAACACCATACCCAGAATCTTGGCTGCCTCCCTGACGACCTGCAGGGTAATCACCTGAAGATTTTCAGCATTTACTTCCCAGGTCGCATAACTGCCCAACGATTCGCGTAGAATGCCTTCAAAGATGCCCAACATCCAAGAGCCAGCGATCATCAACAGAAAAAATACGGAGCTGATCATAAAAGCGGGAGCCAAATCTGAACTTTTGGCAACCTGCCCTTTTTTGCGAGAATCCTGACGTTTTTGAGGAGTTGCTTTTTCTGTTTTTTCGCCGTTAAAAAATTGCAGGTCTACTGTCACAAAAAAACGTGGATAACTCATCATGCTCCTCCCAAAATCAAGATCAATTCCGCCATAGCCTGAAACATCTTGGAAATATAATTACTAAGCACTAAAAAGAATCCAGGCATTACGAAAATGAGCATTAAAAAGCTAATTAACAGTTTCAATGGAAGACCTACCACAAAAATATTAAATTGTGGAACCGTTTTGGCGATAATACCAAGAGAGAGGTCTACCAGAAATAAAGCAATAACAATCGGGATTGCCATCATGAAGGCGCTCAAAAACATCTGCGAAAAAGCCTTCAGCATAAACTCTCCAAATGCTTCGGAAGAAAACGAGACTCCGAGTTTGCTAATCGGGATGGTCTGATAGCTTTTCAGAATGCCCTGAATCATCAAATGATGTCCATTAATACTCAAAAAATATAAGGTAGCTAAGATTTCCTTCAAACGACCCGAAATTGGTACATAAGCACCTGTAGCCGGATCTACAACGTTAGCCATAGCTAAACCCATTTGCAAATCCATGAGTCCACCCGCTACCCGTACAGCCGAAAACATGAGCTGCAGCAAGAACCCCAATAACAAGCCCACGATCGTTTCCTTTACTACATAAGCAGCAAAAGTGATATCCAGCGGAATTTTATCCAAAATAGGCACATAGGCAAAACTGATGAACGCCATAGCAGCAGCAAAGCCAATCTTAAACTGATTAGGCATACCGCGTTGCGTAAATAGTGGAGCCGATACCACAAAGGAAATAATTCGCACAAATACCAGCAGGTACATGGGCAAGAACGTTTCAATCAGTTGCATATTCTACCCCACAAATCTGTACAGGTTACCCATGATATTTGCTGTAAATTCAATGACAATACGCAGCATCCACGGACCAAAAATGAGCAAGGAAAGAAACACAGCTACGATCTTGGGAATGAACGCCAACGTTTGTTCTTGAATTTGTGTTGTTGCCTGAAAAATACTCACCATTAGCCCGACTAACAGCGCAATTCCCAAAATAGGGGCAAGCACGATCAATATGGTATATACTGAGGATTGCGCAATTTGTAAGATCATATCTGATGTCATGTTTCATCAGGCCTCCTAGAAGCTTAAAAAGAGTGATTTCACAACGAGGTACCAGCCGTCCACCATGATAAACAACAGGATTTTAAACGGCAGTGAAATCATGACAGGCGGGAGCATCATCATCCCCATCCCCATCAAAATACTAGCCACAATCATATCGATAACCAAAAATGGAATAAACAACATAAAACCGATTTGAAAAGCTGTTTTTAATTCGCTGATGGCAAAAGCAGGAACCAAGGCTACTAAAGATACATCTTCTATTGACTTTGGTTTTTCAGACTTCGAGTATTGCAAAAATAACGCTAAATCCTTTTGTCTCGTCTGCTTAAGCATAAACGATTTTAGAGGAGTAACTGCTTTATCCAATGCTTGTTGCTCCGTAATTTTCCCCTGCATAAACGGTTTTACTGCGGTATCGTTAATGGTTTGAAATGTAGGCGCCATGACGAAGAATGTTAAGAACAACGCCATACCCACAATCACCTGGTTAGGTGGCATTTGTTGAGTAGCCAAAGCCGTACGTACAAACGACAGCACCACTACAATACGCGTAAAGCAAGTCATTAAAATTAAGATGCTGGGTGCTAAGGCTAAGACCGTGAACATTAACAGCAGTTGAATCGTAGAAGCTGTTTTCTCAGGAGTATCTGCTCCCCCGCCGATCTTAAACTCTACCTGTGGAATTTTGTTTAAAAGTCCTGCTGCATCTGATGTACTTGCTTCAGCAACCTGTGTATAGGTCATCAAACAAAGAAACGTTGCACATATGAATAGAAGTGGCAAAAATCTGTTCATGACTAATCCCCTTTGCGGCGGTTCTGTTCCCATTGATTCTTTTGTTGCTCCGCATGGGAGACTTCCCGCCACTGTTCGTCCAGTAGCTGATCAAAAGAGGCATCTGTTTGTTGAGTGTGCGTGGATGTAGTCTTAGATTGTGCTTGAAACAAATGGCCAAGCTTATTCCATGACCAGTCAGGAGTTGTTTTATTCTCGATATCGGCCAAAATAACATCCAACTCATCACCAGGCGGAATCTGCCGGATAAGTTGAATATTATCCCCCACGCCTAACACATAAAGCGAGTCGCCAATCATCACCAATTGAATGGACTTACCTGTTCCAAGAGAAAAGCCTCCTAAAGTTCGAAATGGGCCACTTTCTCGAAAACCGCCAGCTTGTCTCTTTCCTAACCATTTGAATAACAGATAGATTAGGCCGACAACTACTGCTAATGAAAAGACGATTTGGACCACATACCCAAGAATACTAGGGCTTTTTGGAACTGGAGAATCCGTAGATAACTCTCCCCCAGTCCCTTGTTTTCCCTGTTTTGCATCCTGCTGTAACCAGTCAAAAGCTGACCCTTCTGTCTGTTTTGCCTCCGCATAACTTACTGTTGGTGAAGGCGCTACTACAGCAAAAACTAGTAACATTGCCACGAACAAACTGCGAATGTTCATTGCATTCATAATCGTTTAGCTCAACGTCTTTTTGATGGCTTCGATTACTCGATCCGCTTGGAAAGGTTTTACGATAAAGTCTTTCGCACCAGCCTGAATAGCATCGATAACCATAGATTGTTGTCCCATTGCGGAACACATGATAACACGAGCATTAGGGTCAAGCTTGCGAATTTCCTTCAAAGCTGTGATACCATCCATCTCTGGCATTGTAATATCCATTGTTACTAAGTCAGGACCTAGTTCCTTATATTTCTCAACTGCTTGGGCACCATCGCTTGCTTCCCCAACAACCGTAAAACCATTTTTCGTCAAGATTTCCTTTACCATCATTCTCATAAATGCTGCGTCATCCACGATTAACACTTTGTTAGACATCCTACTGTTCCTCCTTAAAGAATCTGCTTATTGTAACTTCTGTACACGATCCCATTGACTAATTATATCGGTTACACGCACACCGAAGTTTTCGTCAATGACAACGACTTCACCTTTTGCGATCAGCTTGTTGTTGACTAATATATCAACAGGCTCACCCGCTAATTTGTCTAACTGAATAATAGAACCAGCAGACATCTCTAGTATATCGCGAATTAGTTTTTTTGTACGACCCAACTCAACAGTTACCTGAAGCGGAATATCCAATAGCAGCCCTAGGTTCTGCTCATCTGACTGAGCAGCATTGTTTCCTTGGAATGGGGCAAATTGTGCTGGTTGAACATTCGCTGCCGCTACCTGTGAGTTAACCGCTCCCCCAGCATGTTGTGGAGCCTGAGCATATGGCTGCGGATATGGCGGGTATGGATACGGATATGGAGCATACCCTTGATTTGGCGGATAGCCATATGGTGCTGGTTGCGGCGGATACGGATGCGGTGGTTGTTGTTCATAACCACTCGGAGCCGCGCCTATAGGCATACCAGGTGTTTGTTCCATAACTGGCTGTTGAGGCGCTGATGCTGCCATTGGTGCTTGTGCTGCAGGTGTTCCTTGCGGAGCTGCTGCTGGTTTTTCAAAATCCATGGACGCTTCTTGCATGATAGAAGCTGTTGCTGATGTCTCAACCATCTCCGGTCCTTCACTTCCCATCAAACGACTAATCATTTGTTTGGCAAAATCAATTGGCAAAAGCTGCATAATGTTAGAATCAATTAGCTCTCCTTGATCTCCAACCTTAATCTGGAAGGAAATCTTGACAAGCTCCTCACCGCTAGGCAATCCTTCTTCTCCTTGCCCATTTTGTAGGTCCATCATATCAATCCCAGGCGGAGAAATGTTAACTAATTGATTGAAAATAGTCGACATCGAGGTTGCGGCGGAGCCCATCATTTGGTTCATCGCTTCCTGCACAGCACTCAAATGCATTTCTGATAGCTCAAGAGCATTATTTCGACCATCGCCACCCATCATTAAATCTGCAATGACAGAAGCATCTGCTACCTTAATAACAAGCATGTTGATACCTTGGAAGCCATCCGTATATTCAACATGCACCGCAACATGCGGTCGCGGAAATTCATCGACTAACTCGCTTCTCTTCACGATGGAGACTGTTGGTGTCGTAATATCTACCTTTTGACTTAGCAGAGTAGATAATGCCGTTGCTGCACTGCCAAACGTAATATTACCGATTTCACCTAAAGCATCTTGCTCAAAGGGAGAGAGATATTCATCAACATCGGGGATGCTGTTCTCCACTTGTGTTGGCTCCTCAGAGAGGTTATCGTTGGCTTTTAGCAAGGCATCAATCTCTTCTTGAGACAACATATCTCTACTCATAGTTTTCCTCCCCCTCCTCTATCACTTCATCGATTTGTACAGCTACCTTACCTTTTAATGTACCTGGCTGCCCGTAGAATTTCAGGCAATCGCCCACTTTGATATGTAATCTGTTATCGATGGTTTGGTCCAATTGAATGACATCACCTTGTGTTAGTTGTAAGAATTCTCGTACGGTGATGGTGCTTGTTCCTAGTTCCGCACAAATCGGCAATTTAGCAGTTTTGACTTGATCTTCTAAAAGCTGTCTTTCTGCTTCATCTCGTTGTCGTCGCTGTGTTGAGAACCAGTATTGCCCCGATAATTTTGGCATGATCGGTTCTAATACCACGTGCGGCAAGCAAAGATTAATCATGCCTGTCGTATCACCAATCTTGGTGCTAAAGGAAATAACAGCAACAATTTCATTAGGTGAAACAATCTGCATAAATTGCGGATTCATTTCCAGAACTTCCAAATATGGATCTAATTCAATAATTTGTTTCCAAGCTTCGTGAAAACTATCTAGCGCCTTGCTGAAGACGCGTTCCATTACGGTCGTTTCAATCTCGGTCAATGCCCCCATTTTATCTGGGATCATTCCTTGACCGCCCAATAATCGATCCAACATCGCATAAGCGATATTTGGATTTACTTCCATTACCATTCTACCTTCTAAAGGCGGTGCCTCAAAGATATTTAGGATGGTCATCTTCGGTATAGATCGGATAAATTCGTCGTAAGGCAACTGGTCAACAGAGGCGACATTAATTTGCACGAAGGTCCGAAGCTGCGCTGAAAAATAGGTAGTTAAGAGTCTGGCATAATTCTCGTGAATTCGCGTAAGTCCGCGGATCTGATCCTTAGAGAAGCGAAGCGCTCGCTTAAAATCATATACCTTGATTTTTTTCTCGGCATCTTCTTTTTTAAGTTCATTAGCATCCATTTCTCCAGAGGAAAGAGCAGCTAATAACGCGTCTATCTCACTTTGTGAAAGTACCTCGGCCATGGCGGTCACCTCCTTTTGCGCTTTGTTTCATCCCACTCATCGTTTTTCTCATCTCTTATGTCTTTTTTAGGTTCGTTGTGCTAACAAGAATGATTCTACCATCTTGCATAATTGAATTCACATCATTTAGGACTTTGGCCTCAAGCTTGTTAATGCCTTCCGTTCCTTTTAGATCCTCTGGAGTCAATCCAGCCAAGCTTTTAATAATAACCTGCTTTACTTGCGGCAATCTTTTTTCTAGCTCAGCTTTGCCGTCTTTACCGTCTGCTGTAATGTTAAAACGTACTACCACGAAGTTATTGGTTAAGAGGTTAGTGGTAATATCTTCGGTATCTACCGAGTATTCCTTCATTTCATCTGCATTTAATGCTTTTACTACCTCTGCTCCGTTCGTTTGTTTTGCTGGAGCAAATGTGTACATGTACATAAAGAATGCTGCCACACCTAACAGAGTGATAGCAATTAGAATAATAAGTGCCATATTTACCAATTTATTTTGAAACATAGCGGCCTCCCGTTATTAGCTAGATTCGCCTGGTTGCTCAAGCGTCTTTGCCAAATACGATTCCTGATAGAACTGCTTCATTTGAAGAATGATGTCTTCGACTGTCTCTTTGACCAGATACTTCTTGCCAGTGGTTAAGGTAATAATGGTATCTGGTGTTGCTTCTACTACTTCAATATGAACCGCGTTTAAATAAAATGTGTTTCCGTTAAAACGGGTCAAGCGAATCATCGAACGACTCCTTTCAAAGGTGGCAGAGGAGGAGATATTCCTCCTCTTGCCTTATCGTTGTGATGCGTATGATTACTTCTAGCTACTAGCTGTTACCTAGCGTTTTAGGTTAATCAGTTCTTCCAAAACAGTGTCGGAAGTGGTGATAATACGGGAATTCGCTTGGAAACCACGCTGTGCAACAATCATTTCAGTGAACTCTTCACTTAGGTCTACGTTGGACATTTCAAGTTGACCTGAAAGAATTTTAGAATTAGCATCTGTTGGAGTAGTAGGCTCCATTTCAATGTTCCCTGATGCTACTGTAGTTTTAAATAGGGAACCACCCACTTTTTCTAATCCCCCTGGATTTGGAACTGTAACCAAACCTATTGTAGCAGCTGTTTGTACTTGTTGATCGTTCCCAACAGTAGTGATTACCCCATCAGAACCAATTGAATAAGACACTACATTATCTCTCTCAATCTGAACAGGTTGTCCAGTCTCATCTAGTAGCTTCATTCCTTGTGGGTTAACAAGAAATCCCTCAACATCACGCTCAAAGTTACCGGCACGAGTCAGATATTTATTCTCTCCATCCGAAACCACGAAGAATCCATCACCTTCAATAGATAAATCAGATGTCAAATTCGTGGTCATTGGGCTACCAACAGAGTGAACGACGTTAATGGCAGCAACTGTTGTTCCCAAACCTATTTGCTTTGGATTAACACTACCGCGTGTTTCAGATGGTCCTGATTCACTACCAACCTTTTGGCTTAAAATATCCTGGAACATGACACGGCTCTTTTTAAAACCAACCGTATTCACGTTAGCAATATTATTACCAATTACATCTAATTTTGTTTGAAAACCCTTCATGCCGGATACACCGGAATACATCGAACGAATCATCAATAAACCTCCCTTTTTAAAGTATGGATTACCTCAGTCATTTGGCAACCCGTGGGCTTCCTACATGAGGGCCGGCCCTATTTATACAAAGACTGCACTGTCAATATTGGTAAATACATTTTCCTTCATTCGGCTTTCATCCATAGCCGTAATTACCTTGTGATTCGAGATGCTTACGACATAGGCGACATTATCCATTAAGATTAGGGACTCTCGTGCTCCTTTGTCCCTCGCCTTTTGAAAGCCACTCTCCAACCGCTGCATATCTTCTGGTTGCAGCTCAATACCACTCTCACGCATTCTCTGTACTGCATGCTGGCTAAAGGAGAGGGCTTTTGGAGAGGAGTTCTGACTCTGCTGGGTCGTTAAGGAATCAGAAAGCCATTGATCAAATGGCTTAGTCGCTGGTTGCGAAGCTCCCGTCTTCTTAGGAGTGGAGAGCCGCGAAGGATAATAGGTGCTTCCTACACGTATATGATGGTTCAAAGCTATCCCTCCATCCTTATACCCTTTATGCGTTCAGGTCTACGCGAGATGCTCCCAGCCTTCTACTGCTTTCACGCTCGCCATCGAGAACACTGTCAAAGGAAGCCTCTGCTTGCTCGCTCTGCGTACCTTGATCCTGTGATTGCTCACGAGCCTGCTGACCACCATTTCCCTTGTCCTGATCAAATGAGAATGTGGAATTATTGTTTTGTTGGCTTACTTCCAGCTTATCCACTTGGATCCCCTGCTGAGCAAAAGCGGTTCTAAGCTGAGCCATTTGTTGATCCAGCATGTCTTTGCCATGTTTGGATTCAGCAATAAAGTGAGCGGTAATTACACCATTGTGTGAGCTAATACGCACATCAACTTTACCTAGCTCCTGTGGATAAAGGATAAGCTTTGCTTCCGTTACCCCTTGGAGTGTTCCTACTTTTAGCTGACGGACAAATATATCCGTAACCTGTTGAGGCATCTGTTCTGCTCGAACCGGGAAGCTTCTCATTTCCGGTGCTGTCGCTGATTGCTTTTGCACCGGAGTAGCTGAAATGTTCTCCACGTGAAGTTGAGTGGTCGCATCTACGTCTCCATCAACTGTCTCTTGGTTCAAAGCTACTGGTGTGATTGCTTCCTGCATGGTAGCTTGGAACGATTTCACCTGAATACCCGCTTCCTGGCCATATTGGCTCAGTGCGTGATTAACTCGAACGGGTTGCATATGAGTAGGAATTTGGTTGGAAACCTCTGCTCGATTAGCTGTAGCAGGCATCAGCTGCTTTTTCAATTGAGGAGTAACCGATACGGATTGTTGCTCTTCTAAAGCCCCATCCTTTTGTAAGGAAATCCCCATTTGTCCCAGCGTTTTTTGCACGGTTTCAAGCAATTTTTGATAGTCTCCCTTTGCTTGATCAGGAGTCATCGACGGCAGCTTCTGCAACAAATCAGTTAATTTGTTAGCATCCTCCGCAGACATTCCTTGTGCTGTTAATGCTTGAAGTAAAGTTTGTTTTCCCTCATTCGTTGTAAGTGTGATGATTGGAAGCTTGCCGGCAACAGATTCCTCAGCTTGTCCATCCTCCACGCTGATTTGCTGTTCCTGTGGCAAGAGCATCTGTTGATTGGCTCCTAGCAACTGCTGAAGCATCGCCATCAGATCCTCCAAAGCACTTGCATCTTCTTTAGAAAGACCCGGAAGCTCCACTTCAGACATGTTAGTAAAGGCTCCAACCGCTAAGCCTAATTGCAAAGAAAAAATTCCTTGCTCCTGGCCGGCTACAGAAGCCTGTCCTCCATTTGATAGTGGAGTCGCTCCTGTTGTGCCAGTTCCCATAGGCATCACAGTTTGCATGTTTCCAATATTCATCTAATCACCTCCTATATAATTTCGTTGCTATGTAAACGATGAAGAACATTTGTACTTCATCGAGGCAACGCATTCGTCAAGCGCGCTGCTAATTCGGGGTTTGTCTTGCTAATTTCACTTAGCAGCTCGCCCCGTTTATTGTCAGATACTTGTCCCAGTACGCTTAAAGCACGTTCTGAATTAATTTTATACAGTGAGATGATAATTTTAGATGCATCTCCTGCATTCATAGATTCAAAGCTTTTAACTAATTTCTCTGCATCTATTTTGCTTGATTCCCTAGTTTCACTTAAGGCTTTCGTTAAAACTTGGACCCGTTGTTGTAAGGCAGCTATGTCATCATCCTTGGAAATTTGATTATCCTTTAGCAGGATAGAAATATCTGCGGCCTTTTTTGGGTCCATCTTCGCTAGTAGCTGAGCCTGTTCGTCTGTCTTCATCTTGGAAAGAACAACAACGGCTTCCTCCTTGCTAAGATTACTTACTATCGCGGCTGCATTTTTAGCCGACATCGAGCTGTATATCTTAGCTAAATCCTGAAACTGCTTTTGTCTTTCTTCCTCTTCTATGCGCTTTTCTTCAGTTGCTTTTTGTAAATTAGCAATTTGTTTTTGTAAAGCTGCAATTGTGCTATCTTTTTGACTTACCTCTTTTTGCAATTGATCAGCAGCCTGTTTGCTCTTAGCTGCTTCCTCATTTACCTGAGCTTTTGTTTCTGTTTTGCTATCTTCTTTGCTACCTTCTACCGTTTGGCTAGTTGGTGTATCGTCTGGTATCAGCTTTTCTACATATGGAATGTTATTTAGCCAATCTTTTACGCTTCCCACGACATCGTAGCCAAGGAGGCTTGCCAAGATTCCAGCTAACAAACTAGCAAATAAGGCAGGAATAACAATGATGTATAAGAGCCACTCTAGCCTGTTATACTCGCGTTCCTCCTGGATTTCCTCTTCCATGAAGACGCCTCCTTTCACACCTGCTTCAATTGTCGGAGGAATCGATTTGTGCCGATCTCATCCATTTCTTTTTGTTCTACTTGGTTTTGCCATTCTATATATTTGGTTTGAGCTTTATCACGCAGGGTTGACCACAGCTTGGATTCTTGCAAATGGTAGTGCAATTTTTCCTTGCAACGCTCAATTTCTTTATCACAACCAATAATGCGACGTTTTTGCGTTTCAATCTGGCGGTCAACTACCTGCTGAAATCTCGTTACGGCTAATAAGTCAGATGCGCTGCATGCAGAATGTTGCATATCCACAAGCGAATCGGACATCGTATTTCGCTTATCAACAAGTCGATATAGCTTTTGCTCTTCTTGTTGTTTTTGTTGTACCGATCGACCAAATGCCCATTGTGCTTGTTCTGTTTCTTTTTCCTTTAAATCAAGTACTTTTTGCATATGGAAGCGAAAAGGCTTCACGTTACATCACACTCCCAAAATGAGCGGTTAATGCTTGCAGAGTCGTATCAAAATCGGAGGGCTCATTAACACCCTGTGCCGTAAATGCTCGAATCGTCTCTCTATGACGAATAGCGGCATCAATTTCTCGATTCGTTCCCATCTTGTACGCTCCAATATTGATTAGATCCTCTGCCTCTTTATATGTAGCCATGTGTCGTTTTAATTCCTGAGCTGCTTGTAAGTGCTGTGGAGTGCAAATCTCACTCATTACCCGACTCACGCTTTGCAAAATATCAATCGCAGGAAAATGCCCTCGTTGGGCAATTTTGCGATCCAACACAATATGACCGTCTAATATCCCCCGCACAGCATCGGCTATCGGATCATTCATATCATCAGAGTCAACCAATACGGTATACAAAGCGGTAATGCTACCTTTGTCTGATGTACCTGAACGTTCCAATAGCTTAGGCAACATAGCAAATACAGACGGGGTATATCCGCGTGTAGCTGGTGGTTCACCAATGGCGAGACCAATTTCACGCTGAGCCATAGCAAAACGTGTCACAGAATCCATCATTAACATCACGTTAAGCCCACGATCTCTAAAATATTCAGCAATCGCGGTAGCAATCATCGCACCTTTAATACGAATCATTGCTGGTTGATCTGATGTAGCAACTACAACAACAGACCGTTTTAATCCCTCTTCGCCTAAATCTCGCTCGATAAAATCTCGCACTTCACGTCCACGCTCTCCGACAAGAGCAATAACATTAATGTCAGCAGTCGTATTGCGAGCAATCATGCTCATCAAAGTACTTTTTCCTACCCCAGAGCCGGCAAAGATACCTACACGCTGACCTTTTCCCATTGACAATAAGCCATCTATAGCTCGAACACCTAAACTTAGGGGTTCTGCTATTCTCGGTCTCGTCAATGGGTTAGGTGGCATGTTATCAGTTGGATAGTTCGTTAGTCCATAGGGAAGCGACTCATTTGATAAAGGACGACCTAAACCGTCAAGAATACTTCCTAAAATTTCGGGTCCTACCTTCACTGATAAAGGTCTGCCTGTAGCTACTACATCACATCCAGGACCGATGTACGACAAATCACCAAGTGGCATTAATAGAACCTTTGTATCTCGAAACCCCACCACCTCAGCCATAATTGGCTCTTTGTGATGAGGCGATTCAATCATGCAAATCTCACCTAATTTAGCTTCAGGACCTTGAGATTCTACAGTGAGTCCCACTACCTGTGTCACTTTACCATTTATCCGGTGAGGAGTGATTGTTTGCATAGCAACTTTATATTTTTCTGCGTTTAATGTAATCATTGGGATTCACTTCCCCGCGCTACGTCCATCAGAATTTGTTTGACTTCTTTTAGTTGAGTATCAATTTTGGCATCCACGCTTCCGTAGGCTGTCCGGATAATGCAACCTTCATCTTCAACGGCATAATCTGGATAAATGCCTAGTTCCGCTTGCCCATCGATTAACGAAAGCAATTGTTCACGATGCTCTTCGACAAATGGATACAGTTTGTGATTCACCAAAATAGATACTTCTCCATGCGAGCGTGAGCTTTTTAAAGCCTGACGAACAATCTCAACGACCTTTTCAGGTGCCAGCGTCAGCTCATCATGAATGATTTTACGAGAGATATCTAAGCTCAGTTCTACTAAAAATGGCTCGGCTTCCGCTATAACCTTCTCTTTGGTCTCATAAGCTTGCGTTAAAACATCCTTAGCCTTTTGAACATTTTCCTCCTGTTCAAGACGTGCCTGCTCTAAGCCCTGCTCCTGACCAAGAGTGTATCCTTCCTCACGAGCCATTTCCTTGGTCTGCTGCGCCATTTCCTCTGCTTCTTTTTGTTTTTGCTCCCACCACTCGGCTATCTCCTGCCGAGCTTGCTCGCGCAATTGCTCTGCTTGATTAGAAGCATCAGCCATAATACTTTCAGCTAGCTCTTCCGCATCTCGTAGAATGGCTTTCGCTTCTTCTTCCAGTTTCTGATGTTCTAAAACTTTATTTTCCAGCAACATTTCGTCTACTTCATCCGTCTGTACTTGTAAAGCAGCATTCATTTTCTGAGTTACTTCAAGTACATAGGCATCTACAGACTGGACATATCGATTTGCCTTAAAAATCCTAGACAATGATATCATCTCCTCCACCGCGGGCGATGATGATTTCTCCAGCTTCTTCTAGGCGACGAATAGTAGCAACAATCCGGGATTGTGCCTCCTCAACATCACGCAATCGCACAGGTCCCATAAACTCCATTTCTTCTTTGAAGGTATCTGCCATCCGTTTGGACATGTTGCGGAAAACCGTTTCGCGAACTTCTTCACTTGCCACTTTAAGCGCAAGCTGTAAATCGTTGTTGTCCACATCGCGAATAACACGTTGAATGGAACGATTGTCCAGTGTAGCAATGTCTTCGAATACAAACATCCGTTTTTTGATCTCTTCCGCAAGCTCCGGGTCTTGAATCTCTAGTGAATCAAGGATGGTTCGTTCCGTACTACGGTCAACACCATTTAAGATGTTTACGATTGATTCAATACCACCCGCTTGTGTGTAATCTTGGGTTACAGTTGCAGAAAGTTTTTGTTCCAATACCTGTTCTACCTGAGCAATTACCTCTGGAGATGTACTATCCATTAAAGCTATCCGTTTAGCTACATCTGCCTGACGATCCTGCGACAGTGATGACAAGATCATGGATGATTGCTGCGGTTCTAGATAAGCTAGAACCAATGCAATGGTTTGTGAATGTTCATTTTGGATAAAGTTAAGGATTTGACTAGGGTCCGCTTTTCTAGCGAAGTCAAACGGGCGCACTTGCAAATTGGCTGTCAATCGGTTCAAGATATCTAGCGCTTTGCTTTCTCCTAATGCTTTTTCCAAAATTTCTTTTGCATAAGTAATACCACCTTGTGCTATTACTTCCTTGGCAACTGCAATCTGATGGAATTCTGCCAGAATTTTGCCTTTTTCTTCATGATCCACTTTACGTACACTGGCAATTTCCAGTGTAAGCTGTTCAATCTCATCTTCACGTAAATGCTTAAATACCTGTGCCGAGACATCTGGACCAAGCGAAATGAGCAAAATCGCAGCTTTTTGCCTTCCAGTTAACTCTTTTGCGACACGAGCCACTAAACTCACTCCTTAGTCTTCTGCTAGCCACGTACGAAGCAGAACGACGAACTCGTCTGGATTGCTTCGAGCCAATTTTTCCAGCTGTTTACGAACCACCGCTTCATCTGTATCTTCTTCCAAAGTAGATAGGTCTGGAATATCAGGCGATGGAGTAAAAGGAAATTCCTCTTCGAACTCTACCTCTTCTTGCTCTTGCTGTTTGCGTCGACGAATAAGCATAAACGCAAGTGCTCCTATGGCTAATAAAGCTACTGCTCCGACTCCATACATCACGGTTGGAGTAAAGAAGCCATTGTTGTTATCATCTAGCTTGCCGGAGAACGGTTTTGCAAAAACAGAAATACGCTTGTTCACTTCATCATCGGGTAAATTCTTATTGCTGACGGCTACACGAACAACATTACCAATTACTTTTTGTATGTTTTCTTTGGTAGCGTCATCCAACGTTCCTCCATTTGGAGGCTCAACCCCAACGTTGATAGAAATATCGACAATTTGATATGGACTAGCGGTTACGTTCTTCGTTATACGATTTACTTCACGATTGACAGTATCAGACAGCTCTTCATATTCACTATTGCTACCTTGAGTTGTAGCAGACTGATAACTACCAACTTGGTTATCACCTGTACCGGCTACACCACCGATCGGCGGAGTTCCTTGTCCGGTATATGCTTTTGATAATTTTTGAGAACTAATTATAATGCCTTCATCATTTACAACAGGTGAAACTAAATTTTCTACACGGTTTTCTTTTGAGAAATCCATTTGTACCATTGTATGTACGACAACTTTGTCTCGGCCCATAATGGTGGACAGCATGTTGAATAAGTTCTTCTGTATTTCTCTTTCTACTTTGTTGCGTATCCGCTCTTGCTGTTCAAAAGCAGTAAGTGTACTGCCCTCTTCTTTACCAGCTAACTCCAATGTATTGGAATACTGATCGGTAATCGTTATGTTTTCTAAAGGCAAGTTTTTCACTGAGCGTGAAACAATATGATACAAAGATTTGATTTGTGCATCGTTTAATTGAGTACTTGGGTCTACCTCTACCATGACTGATGCTGTGGCTTTATCTGTGTTGTCCGTCACAAACGTGGTTTCTTCCGGCATGGTTAGAATGACTTGGGCAGTACGAACCCCTTTGACTTTTTCCAAGATTTTTCGAATCTCCTGTTGAAGAGCGTCCTTCTTCATCACTTCAAACTGGCGATCGGTCATGCCAAACATATTATTAGAGAAGATTTCAGAGCTGATTCCAGCATCCTTAGGAATTCCTTGAGCTGCTAGATCAACTATGACATCTTGCGCCATTGTTTGCGGCACTTGAATACCTGTCCCATTTCCAGTTAAACGATATGGGATGTTTTTTGCTTCTAGTTCTTGTTTGATCGCACCAACTTCTTGCTCACTCAATCTGTCATATAAATTTACATATACAGGACGAGAAGCTATGTATAAATAAAGGGAAAGCGCGATAAGTAGGAAAAGAGCTGAAGCACCTATCAATAATTTTTGTTTTTTCGTGAGCTTGTCCCACATTGTCTTTATCTTGTCTCGATATAACAATAAACGTTCGTTCATGGTTCACCTCTACAGAGCTGCATACCCGTTTGGAACCTTACACCTGCATGCGCATGATTTCCTGATATGCTTCGATCGCTTTGTTACGTACTTGCATCGTCATTTGTAACATGAGAGAAGCTTTTTGACCCGCTACCATCACCTGATGGACATCGTTCACTTCTCCTGCGGCATATTTTATTGCCATTTCTTCTGAAACTAATTGCGCCCGATTCACCTGATCAAGGGCATCGGTCATATAGGCCGAGAAATTGCGCGCTACTTCAGCCGGTGAAGCTGTATTTTTTACTTGTTGCAGCGGCTGTGCATTTATGACTGAACCTATGTTATTAATTTCCACCTGTCAGCCAACCCCTTTATTATTTACCATTAATCTCTAGTGCTTTTTGCATCATGCCCTTTAATGCATTCATAGCTGTAACATTTGCCTCATAAGACCTAGAAGCAGAAATCATGTCAACCATTTCTTTTGTCACGTCTACATTAGGCATCAGGACGTATCCATCTAGGTCTGCGTCCGGGTGCTCAGGATTATAGACCCTTTGAAATTGACTATTGTCCTCCTTAATCCCGGTAACATGTACCCCAGATTCCTGACGACCTGCTACATTCCCGACCGCTGCTTGTAGAAGATTGTCGAATGACTCTCCTGTTCTTGGTGATAATTCTACCATCTTACGTCGGTACGGTTGCCACGCCCCATTTACGAATTTCCCGCGAGTCGTATGGGCATTTGCGATATTAGAAGCAATCGTATCCAGCCTTAGCCGATTGGCAGTCAAGGCAGAGGCACTTGTATCAATTCCACGAAACAGACTCATCTACTATCTTCCTCCCTCAACAACACTCTTCAGTTTCGTAAAGTATCCATTTGTTAGCTGAACTAGGCCGTTATACCAAATGGTGTTCTTGGCCTGTTGGCTCATTTCAGATTCAATGTCCACATTGTTTCCATTGTTTTGAATTGACGTTTGGTTGTTCGTTATGATCTGGGCCTGAGGGATATTACCTAAACCTGTGCCAAATGGAATGTGTCTCTGATTCGTTCGATATGCTTCTAAGGTTCGACCACTATTTCCTTCCAATGCCTCCTTCAGCAAGCTTTCAAATACTACATGCTTGCTCTGAAAATGAGGGGTATCAATGTTAGAAATATTGTTGTTAATCACTTTTTGTCTAAGCATAGCGGCGTCTAATGAGTTTTCTAGTACATTTAATTGCGTAGATTGAATCAAGTTTCTCTCCCCTCCTTTGTGCCTAAGCTTACATTTTTCTTCTATTTTCTTTGCAATTCGACATCTAACACGCACCTATAATACCATGAAGAAAACTACTAAGAAAGCCCTATCTTACTAGGACTAGGAAAAATGTTACAAAAGTCTCAATTGGTTAAAATGCCTATAAAAACAGTGCTTTTTACCAATTTTGTCACATTCGTTTCATAAATGTATTAATAATGTGAATACTTATTGTGAATACTATATAACTAAGTGATAAATATGAAAAAAAAGAGAAGAAGGTCAATAGACCCCCTTCTTCATTTTTCAATAAAGCGCATAACAACTGGGTTTTATGTCAGTTTATGGCGTTTTAAGCTTTTCTAATTCCGGAAGAAGTTTGCCATTTAGAACTTTAATAAATGTACCCTTCATACCCAAAGAACGCGATTCAATAACACCAGCACTCTCTAATTTTCTCAAAGCGTTAACAATAACAGAACGTGTAATACCTACGCGGTCAGCAATTTTGGAGGCAACAAGTAGGCCTTCTTTCCCATCTAGCTCTTGGAAAATATGCTCAACCGCTTCAAGTTCACTATAGGACAATGAGCCAATAGCCATTTGTACAACAGCTTTGCTGCGCGCTTCTTCTTCAATTGCCTCTGCACGTTCACGCAAAATTTCCATACCTACTACAGTAGCGCCCACTTCAGTTAGAATTAGGTCACCTTCGACAAATTCTTTATTTACACGAGCCAAGATCAATGTACCCAATCGATCTCCGCCGCCCATAATTGGAACAATTGTAGTCCAACCTGTAGGGAACACTTCTTTCATTTCCACTGGGAAAGCACTATGTGGACTGTTTACATCAAGGTTTGCAGATGTTTCTTCAACTTTTAATAGACCATTGCTATATTCTTCTGGGAAACGGCGATCTTCTAGCATTTTGCGAATACGATCATTGTCGATTTCCTGTGCAATTGCATATCCCAGTAATTTTCCTTTTCTACTTAAAACGAAAATATTTGCATCAATAACGTCACTTAGTACGCTTGACATTTCATTAAAATTAACCGCGTTACCAGCCGTTTTTTGAAGCATACGGTTAATCCTTCTAGTTTTTGTTAGTAAATCCATTGTATATTTCCTCCTGACATCTTCTCACAAATAGATCGCCAATATCTATTTTTCTCTCTATAAAATGTATTGACTTAGGTCGCGATTCTGTACAATACTACTTAACTTTTCTTGTACATATTGAGCGGTAATATTGATCACACTCAGGTTAATATCTGGTGCTTCAAAAGATAAATCCTCAAGCAATTTTTCTAATAGGGTGTGAAGTCTTCTTGCTCCGATATTATCAGTGCTTTGATTCACCTCTGTTGCCAATCGTGCTATCTCATGTATAGCATCTTCAGAAAACACAATTTTAATTCCTTCCGTTTCCAAAAGGGCTTGATATTGTGTAATTAATGCATTTTTAGGTTCTGTCAATATTCTTATAAAATCTTCGACTTTCAGGCTTGAAAGCTCTACTCGGATCGGGAAACGTCCCTGTAATTCCGGAATAAGATCAGATGGTTTGGCTACATGGAACGCTCCAGCAGCCATGAAAAGCATATAATCTGTCTTCACTGGTCCATACTTGGTCATAATCGTAGAGCCTTCCACAATCGGTAAAATGTCACGTTGCACTCCCTCACGTGACACGTCAGGCCCACGACTATCCTTTCCGGCGATTTTATCAATCTCGTCGATAAAGATAATCCCAAATTGTTCAGCTCGAGATATTGATTCTTGAGTCACTTCATCCATATCCACCAGCTTTTGAGCTTCTTGTTGAGTCAAGATTTTACGTGCTTCTCGGATGGTCAGCGTGCGTTTTTTGGTTCTCTTAGGCATCAAGCTCCCAAACATTTCCTGCATCTGATTCCCCATCTGCTCTGCACCAGGAATTTGCAACATATCAAACATGGACGGTGACTGATCTTCTACTTCTATTTCGATCTGTTCGTCCTCTAGCTGACCTGCCGCTAGCTTCCAGGCCATTTGTTTTCGTTGTTGCTCTAAGGTTGGATCTTCCTGATCGCTTTTTTCGGTTTGTTGCTGGTTAGAAAATAACATCTCAAAAGGATTCTTAAAGTTGTTTTGCGGTTTCTTTGAAGGAAGTAAAAGCTGAACTAGCGCTTCTTCAGCATTTTTCTCCGCCTGTTCCTTGACTTTTTCCATCTTTTCCATTTTGACAATTCGGATAGATGATTCCACTAAATCGCGTACCATCGATTCTACATCGCGACCTACATAACCGACTTCTGTATATTTTGTAGCTTCTACTTTTATAAACGGAGCTCCGGTTAGCTTTGCGATACGACGCGCAATCTCCGTTTTCCCGACTCCAGTCGGTCCAATCATCAAGATATTTTTAGGAATCACTTCATCCCGAATTTGTTCCGGCAAGCGACTACGACGATATCTATTGCGAAGCGCTACAGCAATGGCACGTTTGGCCTGCTGCTGCCCTACAATGTATTTATCCAAATGTTCTACAATCAAGCGGGGGGTCAATTGCTCCCAATTTACTAACAAGGACATCTCTCCCTACCCTTCCATTTTCATGTCTTCAATTACTAAATTCGTATTCGTAAAGACGCAAATTTCAGCGGCTGTTAAAAGACTGGCTTCAGCAATCTGCCTAGCTGTTAGCTCTGGTGCATATTTTTTCAAAGCCCGTCCCGCTGCAAGGGCAAAATTTCCGCCTGATCCGATGGCTAGTATGCCGTCGTCCGGTTCAATAATTTCACCATTACCTGAGATTAAAAGAAGATGCTTGCGATTACACACAATCATCATGGCCTCCAAACGGCGCAATACTTTATCAGAACGCCATTCTTTAGCTAGCTCGACCGCCGCTCTCTGTAAATTCCCATGATACTCTTCCAGTTTGCCTTCAAAAAGTTCAAACAAAGTAATTGCATCAGCTACAGAGCCAGCAAATCCTGCCATAACTTCCTCTCGATATAGTCTTCGTACTTTTTTGGCGGTATTTTTCATTACCATACTGTTGCCAAACGTAACCTGACCGTCTCCTGCCATCGCCGCTTCACCCTTATGCTGGACGGCAAAAATGGTTGTAGCATGAAATTGTTCCATAGTCGTTCACCCCCTGTGAAAATTTGCACGCGGATGTGCAGTATCGTATACCTCCCGCAATCTTTCTTTTGTAATGTGAGTGTATACTTGTGTAGTGGAGATATTCACATGTCCTAATAGCTCTTGTACCGTCCGCAAATCTGCCCCTGCATTAAGTAAATGGGTAGCAAAAGAATGACGGAAACTGTGCGGTGAAATCCCTAGATGAAGGGCTGCTTGCTGTAGATACTTATCTACCATTCGGCGCACACTACGATCAGATAAAGGGGTTCCCCTATAATTTAACAAGAGTATTGGGTTATCTTTTTCAGCCTTGGCTAATAACTTCGGACGACCTGCCTGTAAGTATTCTTGCATGGCTTTGATAGCAAAACTCCCAATTGGCACATATCTTTCCTTAGCACCTTTACCGAACACAAGAGCAATTCCGTTTTGAAGGTCAACATCATTAATAGACATTGTTACCAATTCAGACACGCGCATTCCACTTGCATATAAAAGTTCCATAATAAGGAAATCGCGAAGACCAAGCGGTGTAGATGTATCAACTACTCCCAATAGAGCTTCTATTTCATGCGGATACATAAAGGTAGGTAGCTTCTTCTCTACTTTTGGTGTAGACACCATTTGGAAAGGATTTTGATCCAAATGCTCTTCACGCATTAAAAAGCGATAGAAGCTCCGCAAGCTAGACAGTTTTCTCGCAATACTTCGACGGGAAAGACCTTTTCTCGCAAGATGAGCTAAAAAAGACCGACCATGTAAATAAGAAACAGCAGCAAATTCATTGATTTGTTGCTGTTTCATAAATACGACAAATTCATTGATATCTGCTACGTATTGCTTCAGCGTATGAGGAGAGACGTTTTTTTCCACCTTTAGGTAATGGATGTAAGATGTGATCCATACGGAAAACTCTGATGAATTGTCCATCTGAGATGTACTCCTCCCAAATCACATATATAGTAACATAGCGTTAAACAATGAAACAACTTTAATTATGTCTTTTATGTGTAAAATTCTGAATACTGCCAAGCGCGCGTTCAGCAAGCTTTTCGTTTTTTTCCTTTTTGTTCCTAATTTTAATTCCTAAACCTGGTAAAAGACCAAAATTAGCGTTCATTGGCTGGAAATGTTTGGCGTTGGTTGTTGTGATATAATGTGCCATACTGCCCATTACGGTCTCAATCGGAAGAATCATTTGCTCTTCACCCTTAGCAAGACGCGCTGCATTGATACCCGCTAGTAATCCAGAAGCCGCAGACTCAACATAACCCTCAACACCGGTCATCTGTCCTGCAAAAAACAAACTATCCCTATCTTTATATTGATAAGTTGGTCGTAGCAACTTTGGTGAGTTGATAAATGTATTGCGATGCATAACCCCATAGCGAATGATTTCACAATTTTCCAGTCCTGGAATCAATTGAAAAACCCTCTTTTGTTCAGGCCATTTCAAATGAGTCTGAAAGCCTACTATGTTATACAAAGTTGCAGCACTATTGTCTTGTCTTAACTGAATAACAGCATGTGGTTGTTCCCCAGTACGCGGGTCTATTAGCCCTACTGGTTTCAACGGACCAAACAGCATTGTTTGCCGCCCGCGAGAAGCCATGACCTCAATCGGCATGCATCCTTCGAAAAAGACCTCTTTTTCAAATTCCTTTAGAGGAACAGTTTCTGCAGAAATTAATGCATCATAAAAACGATTAAATTCCTCTTCGTTCATAGGGCAGTTTAAGTATGCCGCTTCCCCTTTATCATATCGAGAAGCAACAAACACTTTTTCCATGTCAATTGAATCCTTCTCGATAATAGGAGCCGCTGCATCATAGAAATACAGATACTCTTCTCCCGTAAGCTGCTTTAATTTGTCAGAAAGTGCTGGGGAAGTAAGCGGACCAGATGCAACGATCACAATTCCCTCGGGAATCTCCGTAATTTCTTCATTAATTACCTCAATTAACGGATGGTTACGTACTGCTTCCGTAACATACTCTGCAAATTCATGACGGTCAACAGCCAAGGCTCCACCAGCAGGAACCTGGCATCGATCAGCTGCCTTCATGATTACAGAATCAAATTGACGCATTTCTTCTTTTAAAACCCCAACGGCATTGGTTAATGAATTAGCTCTAAGCGAATTGCTGCAAACCAATTCAGCAAATTTATCTGTGTGGTGCGCCGGAGTTTGCTTAACCGGTCTCATTTCGTACAGCTTTACTGCAACACCAGCCTGAGCGATTTGCCAAGCAGCTTCACTCCCGGCAAGACCTGCTCCAACCACGGTTACAAAAGGTTGTGTCATGGTGAAAAATCCTCTCTATACCTACTATTTAATTAATCAGGGGAATAGAACAAAAAGTTCTAAGAATCCCCTTCTTCTTCGTAATCACATTTTGTACAGACAATATTTACGCCTTGTTTTTTTCGTTTCTTTTCAACGAGCATCTCGCCACACTTTGGACAAGGTCTGGAAATTGGTTTATCCCAGGACAAAAATTCACATTCCGGATAGTTGGTACATCCATAGAAAATACGATTCTTTTTGCTTTTACGCTCGACTACCTCACCACTTTTACAGCTAGGGCATTTAACACCGATATGCTTGACAATTGGTTTGGTATTTCTACAGTCTGGAAACCCAGAACAAGCGAGGAATTTTCCGAAGCGCCCTAATTTGTAAACCAAATGCTTACCGCATAGTTCACAAATCTCATCAGACACCTCATCCTTTAGCTCCACTTCCTTCATTTCTTCTTCTGCAACTTTAACCCGTTCGGAGAAGCCTTGATAGAAAGAATCGAGAACCTTTACCCAGTCTGCTATCCCATCCTCAACCTGATCAAGCCCACCTTCCATTCCAGATGTAAATTCTACATCTAAAATTTCAGGGAAAAACTCTTCAATCAAAGTGATGACGATCTGACCAAGTTCGGTAGGTATAAACCTCTTCTCTTCTAAAGCCACGTATCCAC
This sequence comes from Brevibacillus sp. SKDU10, assembly GCF_001645205.1. Classification (NCBI taxonomy): domain Bacteria; kingdom Bacillati; phylum Bacillota; class Bacilli; order Caryophanales; family Paenibacillaceae; genus Brevibacillus; species Brevibacillus sp. SKDU10. Next base: position 46,227 of record NZ_LSSO01000079.1, read on the forward strand.
GCTTTTGAATTGTTTCTAGAGTAGGAGCATAGGTGGATGGACGACCAATTCCGTTTTCCTCTAACGTCTTGACCAATCTTGCTTCCGTATAACGTGGCGGTGGCTGTGTAAAATGCTGTTTTGGCTCAATAGCTCTCTCAGATAGAAGCTGCCCTTCCTCGATTGGAGGTAACAGCTTATCATCTTCATTGGAACCGTCATCATTTCCCTCAACATACACTTTCATAAAACCTGCAAATTGTACTTTAGAACCGCTGGCACGAAACATCACACCATTGTTTTCTATGTCTACGCTCATTGTATCGAGAACGGCTGAGGCCATTTGGCTTGCTAAAAAGCGTTCCCATATTAAGCGATACAATCGCATTTGATCTCGACTTAAGTATTCCTTCATGTCATCAGGCGTACGTAAGACAGACGTAGGGCGAACCGCTTCATGAGCATCCTGAGCATTTTCCTTCTTAGGTGCTTGACGAGGTTCCTTTACAGAAAACTCCTGCCCATAATGATTGTTTATGAATTCCTTCGCTTCGTCTTGAGCGGTTTGTGATACGCGTGTTGAGTCTGTACGCATATACGTAATTAAACCGACCGTACCTTCTTTGCCTAAATCAATACCTTCGTATAGTTGTTGAGCAATCATCATCGTCTTAGCAGTACGGAAATTAAGCTTACGAGCGGCTTCCTGTTGCAAGGAACTCGTGATAAAAGCAGGAGCTGGATGACGCTTGCGTTCCTTCTTCTGCACTTTTACGACTCTGTATTCGTCTTTCTTGATTTTTCTCAAAATCTCTTGGACATTCTCTTCTGAAGAGAGTTCTACCTTTTCGTTAGCATATCCATAAAAACGTGCTTCAAATGGTTTTTTATTGGATTCTAATGTAGAAGTAATCGTCCAATACTCTTCAGGAATAAACTGCTGAATCTCTTTTTCTCGATCGTTTATCATTTTTACTGTTACAGATTGAACACGACCTGCACTCAAGCCCTTACGTACCTTTTTCCATAAGATAGGACTAATATTATAGCCCACGAGACGGTCCAAAATTCTGCGAGCTTGTTGAGCGTGAACCAAATCCATATTAATGTGTCTTGGATGCTTAAATGCATCTTTAATAGCTTCTTTCGTGATCTCATTAAACACTACACGCAGAGGCTTTGTCATATCAAGACCAAGATATGTGGCTAAATGCCAAGCAATAGCTTCCCCTTCACGATCCGGGTCGGCTGCGAGATATACTTTAGTCGCTTTCTTAGCTGCATCTTTCAATCCTTTTAAAATGTCACCTTTACCACGAATGGTTATGTATTTGGGTTCAAAATGGTTACCAACATCAACCCCCATTTGACTTTTAGGGAGGTCGCGCACATGGCCCATTGACGCTTTCACGACATATTTGCTGCCCAGATATTTACCTATCGTCTTTGCTTTCGCCGGGGACTCGACGATAACGAGAGTATCAGCCATTCTATTTTTTTCCCCCTTACAAAATGAATCTCCCCTATTATTCAATACGGGATATCCATTTGTCAAACTTCTAATATTTTCCTTCTACACTTCTCTTCTTCTATAAAATTGTCCAGCTTCCTCTTCAATCAAACCTTTTCCTACCAATAAAAGTAAAAAAATATGAAAATCACGCTGAAATTCCTTTGCTATTTTACCCTTGATCTCATCTATATGAAGACTCTTCTCCTGCATACTTGACAATAGTGCTATTTCACCTGCTGATAAATCTATCGCCTTCGTATTTACAGATTTTTTCTGGAATGTAGCTTGTAACCGATAAGGTAGTTCCTCTATGATATCTTCTAATGAACCTATTAATTTCGCTCCCTCTTTAATTAAGGAGTGAGTCCCTTCACTTCCTTTAGCAAAGATGGAGCCGGGAATAGCAAATACCTCTCTATTTTGTTCCAAGGCACAACGCGCTGTAATAAGTGATCCGCTTTTCTCTGCTGCCTCCACAACTATTGTTCCCCAGCAAAGTCCGCTAATAATCCGATTGCGTTCAGGAAAAAAACCAGCCCTCGGAGCTGTCGCTTCTGAATATTCAGATACAAGCAAGCCATGCTGTGCCATTTGCGTATATAATAACCTATTTTGAGCGGGATAAATCCGGTCCAATCCGTTTCCAAGAATACCAATTGTTTCCGCCCGATGTTGGAGGGCAGTTTGATGTGCTATGGTGTCAATTCCTTTAGCTACCCCAGACACAATGACCATGCCAGATTTAGCTAAACTACTCACCAACATCTTACAAGCATCTCGACCATAAGCTGAAGGATTTCTTGTTCCCACAACTCCAATTGAAATTTTATGCAGCAACTCCAAATTCCCACGATAATATAAAAGGATGGGAGGGTCAGGTATTTCGCGTAAATTCTTTGGATACTCTTGATCCCAATATGTAATAAATTGGATTTTCTTCCGTTCCCTTTCTACTTTATCCTCATACACCTGTTTTGCAGTGAGACTAGTAAGAAATCTCCCTTCTTCCTCTCTTTTCTCGAACCAATTTAGGTTATAAGGAGGTTCAAAGCCTCTCTTTTCTTCATATATAGCCCACAAAGCTTTTCTCCCTACTCCACGCTGTCTACTCAATGTATAGACCCAATCACGTTCCTCCAGAACTCTCATCTACCTTCACTCTTTCTTTTTCTTCATTATAAAAAGAGTAAGAGGGGTAGCACAAAAATAAAAAACAAAAAGCCAAGCAAACCCAAACATGTCTCCAAGTCTTGTTTTGGAGTAGTTCAGCTTGTTGACTTTTTGTAACCAATTATTTATTCATTACTTTATCTAGCATTCCTTTTTCTGTCAGGAATTCTACTAATGTTTCACCGATAACAGCAGGAGTTTTAGCAACACGTACACCGCATTCCTCTAGTTTCGCAATTTTCTCAGCGGCTGTTCCCTTACCGCCTGAGATAATCGCTCCTGCATGACCCATACGTTTCCCTGGAGGAGCTGTTTGACCACCGATGAATCCAACCACCGGCTTTTTCATGTTAGCTGCAATCCACTCAGCCGCTTCCTCTTCTGCTGTACCCCCGATTTCTCCGATCATAATAACCGCTTCTGTATCAGGATCTTCATTAAATAATGCTAATACATCGATAAAGTTAGTGCCGTTTACTGGGTCGCCACCAATCCCAACTGCTGTTGATTGGCCCATACCGCGGGTTGTTGTTTGATGAACGGCTTCATATGTCAACGTACCAGAGCGGGATACAATCCCCACTTTGCCTGGAGTATGGATATATCCTGGCATAATCCCAATTTTACACTCTCCTGGAGTAATGACCCCTGGGCAGTTTGGACCGATTAAACGCGTCTTTTTGCCTTCCATGTAGCGTTTCACTTTAACCATATCAAGAACAGGAATTCCTTCGGTAATGCAAATAACTAAATCAAGATCGGCATCTACTGCTTCCATGATGGCATCTGCTGCACCTGCTGGCGGTACGTAGATTACAGAGACAGTGGCTCCTGTTTTTTCTACAGCTTCCACAACGGTATCAAAAATTGGAATCCCGTCTACTTCTTGTCCGCCTTTTCCAGCGCGTACTCCGCCTACCATTTGTGTTCCGTATTCAACAGCACCGCGAGTATGGAACAAAGCTGTAGAGCCTGTAATCCCCTGTGTAATCACTTTCGTATTTTTATTAATTAAAATACTCATCGCGTATGTTTCCCACCTTTTTATCGTCTTCTTGCTTCTGCAACGGACAACATCCTACTTTACGAGAGCAACGATTTTCTCGGCTCCATCAGCCATGGAATCAGCTGCAACGATATCTAATCCTGAGTCCTTCAGAATTTGTTTACCAAGCTCAACGTTTGTACCTTCCAGACGAACGACTAGAGGCTTGTCTAAACTTACTTGTTTCGCCGCTGCTACTACACCGCTCGCGATAATGTCGCATTTCATGATACCGCCAAAGATATTGATGAAAATACCTTTCACCTTAGGGTCTGACAGAATGATCTTGAAAGCTTCCGTTACTTTCTCTTCTGTCGCACCGCCCCCAACATCTAGGAAGTTAGATGGATCGCCGCCATAGAATTTAATAATATCCATGGTTGCCATTGCTAAACCAGCACCATTTACCATACAACCGATGTTACCATCCAGAGCGATATAGGATAGATCATATTTAGAGGCCTGAATCTCTTTTTCGTCTTCTTCTTCTAAATCACGTAATTCCACTACATCAGAATGACGATAGAGGGCATTGCTATCAAAGTTTAATTTTGCATCTAAAGCCATTACTTCGCCGTCACCTGTGACAACCAGTGGGTTAATTTCAGCGATGGAACAATCTTTGTCAACGAATGCTTGATATAAGCTCATCATGAAACTAGCAGCTTTATTGACTAACTCAGCAGGAATATTGATCGCAAAAGCCAAGCGGCGAGCTTGGAATGGTAGCAAACCCGTAACAGGATCAATTACTTCTTTAAAGATCTTCTCAGGTGTATGAGCTGCTACTTCTTCAATCTCCGTACCGCCTTCTTCTGATGCCATCATGACAACGCGATTGGTGGCACGATCAACTACTACCCCTACGTAATATTCTTTCTTAATGTCACAGCCTTGCTCAATTAGTAAGCGCTTAACTTCTTTGCCTTCTGGACCTGTTTGGTGGGTTACAAGGACCTTACCAAGAATTTCGTTTGCATATGTACGGACTTCATCCAGATTCTTAGCAACCTTAACACCACCAGCTTTTCCGCGACCACCAGCATGGATTTGTGCTTTTACCACTACGACCTGGGTGCCAAGCTCTTTTGCTGCTTTCACTGCTTCATCTACGGAAAAAGCTACTCGGCCTTCCGGTACCTTTACTCCGTATTGTTTTAGTATCTGTTTTCCTTGATACTCATGAATGTTCATTCTGCAACCTCCTATGGCAGTTTGAATCAATAATGGTGAGCAAAAGTATAATTTCTTGCTAGACCAAGCAAAAACCAGCCCTAAAAAGCTCTGGTCGGACAAAAAGTGTCAATGTTATGACGTATTTATTTTACGATAAGATATGAAAAAAGTCACTCACTTAATGGTACGTTATCATTTATGAACTCAGTAAATTATTCAGTCTTGTCTCGTAAACAGAATAGCCTCTATATTCGCTTGCAAGTTAGGCCAATAGTATTGCTTCCCTTGATAAAAAACATAATTTCCTTCTATCTTCATCGGATATCGTTGTTTATTGATAGTAAAGCTCAGGTTCAAAGATGTATTGGAGCCGTCTTCTTGTCGCCACATGGTAGAAGTAGAAGGCTGGGTACGTGAAAGCACACGAATTGCTTGATGAATTCTGCCCTGTTGCATCAGATTCTGTTTGATAAGATAAGCTTCTCGTTTATTGTCGTGAGATCGGATATCCTCTGCTTCTAATTGTGTTGCTTCATATAATTCCTCCCATACTGACTTTTTAGGACTATCTGGCAATAACGTAGATACGAGTTGATACAAGGAAGGATTTGTTTTGTAATATATTGTTTCCCTTCCTACCACACAGCGAAGCAATGTTGGTTGAAGCAGTTCGTAATGAGGTTCACTCGGTCTCTGAGGATAGTTCACCTGAAAGGAAGGATAAATCGGATATGCCTGAACAGGTTGATCTAACATTTTGCTTTCTGCTAACAACCTAATGACCTCCTGAGCTACTGTCCCTCTCACTGTCAGGGCATTGGATTGGGGTAAATCCAGTGCTTGGAATTCTACCCCATCCAATTCTTGAACTTTTATGATAGCTAGCCCAAGTTGCTTACGTGCGGTTTGGTAGAACACGCTGGCATTTTCACCTCGATATGTATTGTTTGCATAGGTGAAGCCCTGCTCGCCAACCTCTAAAACAAGTGGAGCCTCTTTTTGTCTATAGGCAATTAGTCTAAATTTAACTTCCTGATCCTTCAGCCTATCCTTCGACATCATCAAAGACAGACGACGGCCGGTAAAATTTTTCTCAAATTCTTCTATAGATAGTGGTATTTCTTGTCCTGTTGTAGTGAGGACAGAGACTCCTTCCAATGCCTGAAAAACCTGTGAAAGGTCCACTTTTTCCTCAGACCCATAGCCGTTTGATTGCGTGGAGCACCCAACAACGACAAAACAAGTCCATATAACGGACATTAAGCAAACATGCCAGCTTTTTTTCACGCATGTCCCCTCCTAATCTACTTCTATGTTGTCTATCTACAGCAGTCCTAGACGACGGCTTATATCGCTGCCTAATCTACGCTTTACATAAATTTCGCCGATTTGATGAGGGTCCTTAACAATAAAAGAGCGATTGTTGGTTCGAATGGAGACATATTTTTCATTATTTTTATCAAGTCCGCATATCAATTCATTACCAACCTCTACGAATATACTAACTACAAATTTCCCCTCAACCTCCCGTAACGAGATTTTTGGAAAAGGATGTAATATCGGCGTAGTTTTAATTTGAATATACTGGGTAATAGCAAGTAAGTATTTATCTGGATCACCATAATGGGCAAGCTCATCGTTGACACCTATTATCTTTGAATCATCGCTAATCCCTAAAAATATATTTCCATTATTACTGTTAGCAAAGGCGACAATCGCTTTGATGATCGCTTGCTTTGAATGTAAGAAGTCCTGTTTAAATTCAATCATATCGTTCTCACCCAGCTTAGTAGCGATGAGAGGGTCATCCAGCCTACCTAGATGGCGAAAACGACTCAGTGCTCCTAGTCGATAAACATAATCCTCAAATAAATCGGCCGGCAATGATATATCTTCAATAACTGCATCCATCTTCTGCCATAGCTGATAGGTTTCTCTAGAAAAGCACATATCGAATAAAACCGTGCTTCCTAACGATTTCATGTTCATTCCAACTGCGACACTGTTGCGATAGGCAGGCTGATAAGCATCCACTCCTCTTACCTGCATAACCCCTTTTTCAATAAGGAAGTCAAAATAGAGACGCGGTAATACAAGTAACCGTTTAAGCAGCATCGGATGGAGAGAAGGAAGACGATCATGGAACAAATCAAACAGAATTTCATTTTCCGAGACACGATGGATCTCGGCAAGAAAAGTACATAAGGTTTTCATCATTCACCCCGTTGCCCCTCTAGTGTTTTTATGAAGATGTTCATTAGGCACACTTTTCGTTCAATCATTCTTCCTGTAATTAGGCTCCTTGCTCTTACATTCTTATTCCTTTTTAGTTTATGTTATCTATACTCATTTCAATTAATTTTTCTTATCATACTAAAGTAATATTACAAAACAAAGACAAAAGCTGATCTGATTTCAATTTCTTCGTTCTTACTGTTTTGTTAACAGAAAAAGCGCCCCACAATGGATCGCTTTTTCTGAAAATGAACGTATTTAAAAATATTGTTTCATTAAAATAGTCTACCCAGTCTGGCACTTGTATATCTGAAACATGATCAAAAACTGGAAAATATGGTTTTATATCAAGTACAGGTGTTTCATGTATAGCATCTAACCCTTTTACAATCAAGCGATCCTTGTGAGTATCAATCATTCGAACAGCAGGGGAACCAATAGGTGTAGGTCGATGCTTTCTTAGCCCGTTGTGCGAAAATGCCGGTTAAGGGCATCTCTTCTCTATCCTGTGGTCTCCTAATAAGATGCTCCTTCATTTGAAATGATGATTTGTGCATATAAAACAAAATGATTCGAGTTTTTGATCCATACAAAAAAGGGAATCACTCATTAACAACCATAAGTGATTCCCAATCCATTCATATGTGTAGGCTAGCCTCTTGCCTATTTTTTATAATCTGTTACTTGCCAACAGCCGTCACACGTCCATTTTGAGACACAAGATAAATCGTACCATCCGCACCGATAGCAGGTGCTGATACCGTATTGTCTTTCATGTTGTATTCCCAAATTCGATTTCCTTTTTGATCAAGCGCACGCAGCACACCGTTTCCTGTTACCATGTAAATCACTCCATTAGCGTCAAGGATTGGAGCTGATTCGATTTTATGCCCTCCATTATAGGACCACTTGGTTTTCCCGTTTTTAGAATCTACCGCAAAAAACATACCGCTATCTGTTCCAACGTAAAGTGTTCCATTAGAATCAATAGCAGGGGATGAGGTTATTTTTTTTCCAACAGAAGTAGACCATTTTTCTTTCCCATTGGATGCAATTGCGTATATCTTTCCATCTTCTGTACCCAAGTAAAGCGTACCATCATTTCCGATAACTGGAGATTGCTTCATAGGAGCATTTAATGCCAACGTCCATTTCGTTTTTCCTGATGCCGCATGAACAGCATATAATTTACCGTCTGAATTCCCCACATAAACCACTTGATCCTTTGAAAGGATTGGCGCTGTAGTTACAGGGGCTTTTGAGCTAAATGTCCATTTCTCGGAACCATTCTCGTTAAAAGCTTGTAGTTTGCCATCGCCCGTTCCTACATAAATCGTTCCATCTGAACCAAGAGCAGGGGACGTAGTTACTTCACCAACCGTACGTTTCTCCCATTTTTTCACTCCGCTTGGGTAAACAGCAAACAAGAGATGTTCAGTCGAACCCGTATAAATCGTTCCATCCTTACCAATTACACTACTGGACAGATCGCCTTTGAGCAGAGTTTTCCAATTAATGCGGCCGTTTTGATATGCATAAAGCTCTCCTCCATTAGAGGTTACGTATATCGTGCCATTAGCTGTAACTACAGGTGAGGATTTGATAGATTTTCCTGATGTAATCGACCATTTCTCTACTGGGTTAGGAGCAACATTATAACGCGATTGTCGGGTCCAGTTATATGTAGAAGGTTGTGCTGCTTGATAATCATAGCTACCAGCTTGATAACCTGTTCCTTGCGTAAAGGCTGTTGTTGTTTGAACTGGCTTCACGGCTACAGGCTTAGCCAAAATTGCCTGAGGTACTACCACTGAAGACAAAATCATGGTTCCCGCTACTAACAGTTGGATTCTATTCTGTTTTTTCATGTTAATTCCCTCTCTCTTCCACAGGTTTTTAATGAATTGATCATGTTATGCTTTTATTCCGACTATACGCACAGAAAATGATGGGTTTACTACCAGAAACGTGCGTGATTTCCTTTTGAATATACTGTAAATTGCTAGGTGAGTCTACCGTTTATTGTCAGGTAATTTCACCCATTCTTTCTTAGGACTTTTGTCTGAATATTATTAAAGATAGGTGAAGATGGTCATTGAATCCATGTATCATTTTATGTAAGGCGCCTTATAGCATAAGTTTACACGTTTGACATAGGAATGAATCAGTGTGATTTTTTCCAAAAAAAGAAGGAAGGTTTCTTCAACCTTCCCCTCCATGATCCAACAATTACCTGTATACTGTTAGACCCTTCATCATTTAGTTATCCTCTTTTATTGGCTTCCTCCAGCTCTTCCACCATAATCGATAGCTCAGTCCAACGTTCCATAGCCTGCTCCAATTGGTTGGCTATCTCCTGTTCCTGGGCAAACAGCTCCTGCGCTCGCTCTACGTTACTACCAGCATTTGCAACCTGATTTTTTACCTCTGAGAGCTTTTCCTCCAAATCAGCGATACGATCCTCTATTTCATCCCAATCTCGTTGGTCTTTATAGGATAATTTTTTGGTTCGGTTTCCACCCCTAGTGGCTTGAGCAGATGACTGATCTGATTTTTGTTCACTCACTTTTTCTTTTGCTGCTTTTTCAGCTAAAGCTTTCTCTTGCTTGCTCTCGTCTAGGTACTCAGAATAATTTCCCATGTAATGACGAATTGTCCCTTGCCCTTCAAAAGCAAACAAATGCTCAACGGTTCGATCTAAGAAATAACGATCATGGGAGACAGTAATCACAGCCCCTGGGAAGTTATCCAGATAGTCTTCCAAGATACTAAGTGTTTGGATATCCAGATCATTGGTTGGCTCATCAAGGAACAAAACATTGGGTTCTCCCATTAACGTCCGTAGCAAATACAGACGGCGACGCTCCCCACCAGATAGCTTAGAAATATACGTCCATTGCTGATTTGGAGTAAATAAAAATCGTTCCAGCATCTGTGAAGCAGACAAGGTAAATCCATCTGCTGTTTTGATTTGTTCGGCTACCTCCTTGATATATTCAATGACCCGTAGATTACCATCCATCTCCACATTTTCTTGTGTGTAGAACGCAAGCTTAACCGTTTCACCTGTTTCAATTGTTCCGCTATCAGGCTGAATACGACCTGCAAGCATGTTTAGCAGTGTTGACTTCCCGCTACCATTGGGCCCAATAATCCCAATTCGATCTCCAGGTACTACAATGTAGCTAAAATCAGTAAGCAGTATACGTTCGTCAAAAGCTTTCGAGACCTTCTCTGCTTCAATGACCTTTTTACCAAGACGACTTGCCCCCATAGCAATATCAAGCTTAGCCTGTGGCCCCTCCACCTTCTTGTCTCGTAGCTCCTCGGCTCGCTGCACCCGGGCTTTTTGCTTCGTAGTTCGGGCTTTAGCGCCTCTTCTCAGCCATGCCAGTTCTCTACGCAGTAGATTTTGTCGTTTGCTTTCTTGAGCCAATTCATTCTCTTCGCGCTCTGCCTTCTTTTCTAAAAATGACGCATAGTTGCCCTCATAGCTATACAGCTTGCTGTTATCCAATTCAAAAATACGATTTGTAACTCGATCGAGGAAATAACGGTCATGGGTTACTAGTAATAGTGCACCCTTAAAGGAAGAAAGGTACTCTTCTAGCCACTCTACTGTTTCATTATCAATATGGTTGGTCGGCTCATCTAAAATAAGCAAATCAGCAGGCTGAATTAGCGCACGTGCCATCGCTACCCGTTTACGTTGTCCACCAGAAAGCTCGCCTACTTTCTGCCCAAACTGGGTAATGCCTAATTTGGTCAGTATCGTTTTTGCCTTCGTGTTTGCATCCCAAGCATTCGTTGCGTCCATTTGTTGCTGGGCATGTAATAATCGTTGTAGCTTGCGCTCATTTTCCTGATCCTGCTGCAGTTCTTCCAAAGAAACCTCATATTCCCGTAGGGCCTGCATAAGAGGGGTATCTCCATAAAATACTTGCTCAAGGACAGTTGAATCTCCATCAAATTCTGGATTCTGCGGCAAATATTCTACACGAAAATGATTGGAATGAATAATCTCCCCCTGATCTGCTTCCTCTATCCCCGCTAGAATTTTAAGCAAGGTAGACTTACCAGTACCATTTACGCCAATCAACCCAATCCGTTGATTCTCAGCAATATGAAAGGAGATCATGTCAAACAAGACCTTTTCTCCAAAACTTTTTTTAATATGTTCTACTGTTAATATATTCAATTTGACCATCCTTACTTCTATATAAGATGTCCGTTCGTAGTACTCTACAAAATCTGTTTTTAACGAAACGTAGAGTAAAATATTGTTATCGTACATGGACTTACTTCTCATTGTACAAAATGACAGGCCTAATGGGAACAGCTAGCGGGATTTTGAGACACGAAATCATTTTTGTTGCAGATACCCTTTAACTTTTTATACAGTCAAACTTAGATGGCTTGAAAATGGATTATTATAGTTCAAATCAATTCGTAACGACTGGTAAAGGGGTTATCTAACATGTATGCAAAAATTTATTCAGCTACCATTCATGGAATAGATGGCATGCTAGTTACAGTAGAAGTGGATATTTCCAATGGATTGCCACATTTTGAAGTGGTGGGTTTAGGAGGTAGCGCTGTTAAAGAAGCACGGGATCGTGTCCGAGCCGCCTTACGAAATTCCGGATTCGACTTCCCTATGCAGCGAATTACCGTCAATCTAGCCCCCGCAGATGTGCGAAAAGAAGGCTCCGTTTTTGATTTAGCAATCGCCTTTGGAATCTTGCTAGCATCGAAACAAATTGAAATGACATCAGATATTCCACTTATTATCGGTGAACTGGCGCTAGATGGTAGCCTACGTCCCATTCCAGGTGTCTTGCCCATGCTACTGGAGGCTCAGCAAAGAGGATTTAAGAGAGTAATTTTGCCCATTGCCAATCAAGCAGAAGCAAAACTTGTTCCCTTAGAAATTCTGCCTGTACCCCATTTGCGAACCGCTGTGGAGGCTAATAAAGGAAACGAATGGGTCCATGTAAGCGATCCTACTGCATCTCATTTGGACTGCACTAATTCAAATCCTATTGAGCTTAAAACCGAAAGTAGACATCCTCCTGATGCGATTCCTACATATGATTTTGCTGATGTCATGGGACAACATTTCGTAAAAAGGGGTCTAGAGGTTGCAGCCGCTGGATTTCATAATGTAATGCTAGTTGGTCCACCCGGCTCTGGAAAGACCCTATTAGCCAACTGTTTTCCAACCATCATGCCTAAAATGACTCAGGAGGAATCCTTTGAAGTTACTAAGATCTACAGCATTGCTGGCTTAACAACGCGACATGGTCTTATTGAGACCCGCCCCCTGCGTGCGCCACATCATACAATCACCCAAGCCGCTCTAGCAGGTGGAGGATCTCAAATTCCACGTCCGGGAGAATGTAGTCTGGCTCATGGCGGAATTCTTTTTCTTGATGAAATGCCCGAATTTTCCAGAGGTGTTCTTGAAGTGCTACGACAGCCCCTTGAAAATGGTCACATTACCATAAGTAGGGCCAAACAAGCCTATTTGTATCCAGCGCGTTTCTTACTAATTGGATCTATGAATCCTTGTCCATGTGGATATTATGGTTCCAAAGATCAAAATGTCTGTCGATGCTCACCCTTACAAGTATTAAAATATCGTTCAAAAATCTCTGGCCCCTTGCTAGACCGCATCGATATCCATTTGGAAGTGCCTCGTGTTTCAGTAGAACAGTTAACAAAGCGAGAGGGGGAGGAAAATTCAGCTTCAATTCTCACACGTGTAGAGATGGCTCGCAGTATTCAACGTCAGCGTTATCGTCAAAACAAACGTTTTTCATTTAATAGCTCAATGACTGGACAAGAATTACGAGCATACTGCTCTCTTGACAAAGGCGGACAGGAGTTAATGAGCATAGCTTTTAATCAACTAGGACTAAGCGCTCGTGGATATGATCGAATTGTTAAAGTGGCTCGTACGATTGCTGATTTAGATGGTTCTGAGCACATCAAAACTTCACATGTAGCTGAAGCGATTCAATATCGTTCACTTGATAAGGCTGTTTTAGCATGATCCAAAAATATCTCTTCAAAACAGGTTAGCCATACACCTTTTGGGGTAAATATTTGTTGAGCATATTCTGGTTTCTATGAATTCCTGAACAAATTGTCCTTCGAAAAGATAGCATTATGTTCATACACTGTTTAGGAGATTGGGTACTATTTTACGAGTAAGAATCATAATAAGTAAACAACCTCATGTAAGCGGAATCAACGTTATAAATGTTAGTAGAATATTCACTTTTTTAAAAGAAGTAAAGATTGACTTATTTATTAAATATTGGTACTATAATAATCAGATAACCTGTCGAATTTTGACTAAATACATCTGACAGAGAGGGGATTTACACCTATGAAATCAACAGGTATTGTAAGAAAAGTGGATGAACTAGGACGTATCGTTCTTCCTATTGAATTGAGACGTACATTAAACATTGAGATCAAAGATCCTATGGAGATCTATGTAGATGGAGAACGCGTAATCCTGAAAAAATACTTGCCATCTTGTATCTTCTGTGGAAATGCTGACCAAATTACTCACTTCAAAGGTAAAATCATTTGCCATGATTGTCTGAATGATATGCCTGTTGGCACGAAAGAATAAGTTTTCCTTGTTACATACGCACTAAATATGTTTTCCTTTATGTATAACTAAAGAAACCGTTCTCTTCCTCGGAAGAAAACGGCTTTTTTATTTCATCATGCAAAATATGGTTTTTACAAAAAAATAGCTGTCTTCACGTCATCTCTGACTAAAGACAGCCAAACCAGATGTATTACTTAATATGGAGGAGTTACAACTCGTCGAGTACATTGTATTTTACGCTCGAATATATACTATTGATGTAGTTAAATCACTATGAACGGCCTATTTCTTGCAAATTTAGGTAGCTATCATATTATCTATTGCCTAAATACATTTGTAATGCTCAAGACCTTCTTCACTCTGTGAAAGATCAGGCGGAATCCATACTGCAATGGCATCAATTCGAAATGAATCATAGGACTGCGTATGATTTTGCAGATAGGCTAGAGCTAGCTGTCGCAATTTTTGCTGTTTGCGTGGTGTAATTGATTCAACAGGACTTCCATACCTAGGAGTAACTCCTTTTTTACCTATACGAGATCGAACTTCAACAAACACAACTGTTCTCTGCTCCATTGCAATAATATCAATCTCTCCCTGAGAAAGTCGGACATTACGGCCAATAATCCTGTAGCCTAGGCTTTCAAGGTAATCGCATGCCCTCGATTCCCCAATTTGACCAATTAGCCTTCTTCGGTCTGTCATTAACTCCACTCTTTCTTATCTAACCGATAAACAAACGCAAGAATTTCTGCTACCACCTGATATAATTCAGGGGGAATTTGCTGCTGTAAATCCAATTTAGACAGAACCTCTAATAACGAAGGGTCCTCCTGAACAGGGATGTTATGCTCTTTTGCCTTTTGCAGGATACTCTCAGCAATATAACCTCCCCCTTTAGCAACCAGACGTGGAGCATCGTCCTGATCCTCTTTATAGCGCAACGCTACTGCCTTTTTTAATTGCGGTACTGATTTTTCTTGAAAGGCATTGTTGGTAAAGGACCGATCCATTACGTTCCCCCCTTCCTATATTAGACACGCAAATCAACACCTGTGTAATTACTGTTCAATTGCTCTGTTTCTCTTATAAGTCCCCCGTTACCAGATTTGGCTTCTGGTAAGGGCAAGACACGTAAAATAGATAGCTGATATCCTACTTCTTGGAGTTGCTGAGTAAACGTTTGCTTTTCTGACTGAATCAGTTTCTCCAACCAAGCTTGATCATTATAAACCTGAATCGTTGTAATTCGATTGACAATACTCACATCCACCATGGTCATTCCTAGAGCATGTAGATCTAATTGAAAAAATAATCTACAATTTCCCGGGTCTAATTGCCCGCCTTTTTGCTTACGTGCCTCCACTTGTACAAAAGCTGTATCTTCTCCTTGCTCAGTCTTAATTGGAATTTGCATCATCACATGTGTCAGTGGTTGTGTTTGCTGAGAAGTCGACATCATTAATTGTTGTCCGGTAATATGCTGAAGCAATTGCTCTGCTGTTTCCTTTAATACTAAAGATACGCCTTGGGAAGCCTGTGCAACTTGTAATAACAAGCTTTTGATATTTTGTAATTGCTGCTGATCAATTGCTTCTTTGCCTGTCCGTCCAGCCTGAAAAATATGTCTTTCATTAGAGACACCTAATAGTTCCAGTTTTTGCTGTAAAATTCCCGTTTCCTTCCGTAACTGAGCTTGATCCGCTGACGTTCCCTCAGTTGATTGGGAAGATCCTGCTTGATTACTAATTGTAGATGGCTGTTTCAATGATTCTTCTGGAGCAAGCATGCCAGAAGCTGGAATCTTAGAATTTACAGAAGAATTCTGCATGGGAGCTTGCATACTGGTTTGTTGTTGTCTATTTTGGGTAGATTCCCCTACATCTGTGAGTGTTTGGTTGCTATTACCTGTGATAATGACTGATTCTGTAAGAGTACGTGCAGTTCCAGATGAAGGAAGTGAAGACGATTGACCTGTACCTTCTGTTTGCTTCAGAGTAGCCTGTCCATTTCCTCCATTTATACCCCCGTTCAATCGTGTTTGCGCATCTGCTTCCGCTCCACTTATAACTCCAGCATTTCCTCCTTGTTGCGCATTTGAACCTTGAGTGGACGAAAATGGTGCCGTGTTATCAGATAAGGCTGACGACATAGGTCTCTGTTGGATTGGAACTTGATTCAAAAGATTCGTCTGTTGCCCTGTTTGCTGGCCGATTCCAACAGATGAGGCACCATTTTGTACTCCTGCCCCTGTTTGTTGCCCTGCTTCAGCTTCTTGGTTGCCAATATTTTGAGGCAATGACGTTTGCGAAGGATTCCCCATCGCTTGTTTTCCCAACATTCCTGAGTTCCCGTTTAGCAAAGGCGGTTCTTCATTGAGCTGTAGCGGCAACGACTGTAATAAGCTTGCCAGAGTTCGCAAGGTTTGTTGTAATTGTGGTTGTGGTGACACAGAGGCTGAAGAGCCACCTTGCGGGGTTGTTTGAGTCTGCTCATTAGCCCCCGAAGCCTCACTTTGCAATGAAAGCGTAGCCAGTGTATCGGTCACCTGCTGCAAAAAAGCCCGAATAGAGTCTGATATGTTATTTCCAAATAAAAAGCTGCGCAACGCCAAGACTACATCCTGCGTGATTGGGATTTGTTTCGTAAGTGCTGTCTGCACTGCTTGCATCACATCTGTACCTGATCCTTGCGTCTTTATGATTTGACCAAGCTCCATTAATGTTTGCTTGTTTACAGGCAAATTCTTATCAAGTAAAAATTGCAGAGCTTCTTTTAATTCTGGTTGATTCGGTAAACCAAAGGAGCGTAATAAACCCTCCTGAGAGGCTTCTTTTGTGGTTTGACCTGCCTCCGTATGAACCACTTTTAACGTAAGTGGTTCTGTATTCCCCTGAACCTGTAACCATGCTTTTTGACCTGCTTCCAAATTCGTCTCCATTTTAGCTACCATTTGCATTCCGCCAATTTGCACGATAGCACCCTGTTCCGGAAGTACTTTTACGATGGTTCCCTTTACCACCTGATTCGGGCTTAGCTCTATCTGTTTGCTTCCGCTTGTGCGGGTTTGCTGCAACATATTAGACAGCAATTGACCTGCTTGGATCATCGGTTCCTCCTCCTTTCATGTAAAACGAATAAACCTTTATTCCAAAAAGAAATTTATGTACGAAATAGGCTGAAATGATTCTTATCAATGCTGATTTTGATCAGGAAAGATTTTTGGACTCTCTCAAGCCTCGAACATATCTTATACCCCTCTATCCAGTAATAAGCTCCTTAACTCCCCCAAAGGTTTTGCGATGCAACGCGGAAGGGCCATGCGTGCGTAAGGCTTGTAGATGTTCGGCAGTGCCATAACCAGCATTTTGTTCAAAGCCGTATACCGGATACTCTGCCGCATATGCTTCCATAAGACGGTCACGCGTCACTTTTGCCACGATTGATGCAGCTGCGATCGAAATACTTTTGCCATCACCGCCAATAATCGAGAGTTGTGGAGCTTCTAAACGCGGTAGATGTACAGCATCAATTAAGCAGAGGTCTGGAGTGATTCCTGCGTCATTTATGGCTATGTACATTGCTTCGCGTGTCGCTTCTAGAATATTAATTTCATCAATGCGCTCAGCAGAAACGCTCCCAATACCTACAGCGATTGCTTCGCGCATAATTACTTCATAATAAGCTTCACGCATGGAGACATTTACCTTTTTCGAGTCATTTAAACCTGGCAGATAAAAATCAGCGGGTAAACAAACGGCTGAGGCAACCACGGGCCCTGCTAGAGGCCCTCTTCCAACCTCATCTATTCCTACTATGTATTGATTACCTTGTGCCCAGTATAATTTCTCTGTTTCTGTCATAGCTTCCCAAAGGGCTTGCTGCTTTTTCAAATGATTTTCCTGAGCAATAAATCTGCGCCAAATTGCTTGGACGCCTTTTCTTGGGTCTGTAGAAAGCTCCAATCGTTCCTCTGAGGAAAGCTGGTCTGCTCCTTCGACCCATTCTCTTATCTTTTGTATCGACATTTCCGCAATGTTCATTAATTCTCTCTCCCGACTTCCTTTACATTCTTTCTTTATTCTATCGTAAGACTAGCCCCGCGACAAAAATTTTTCACATCTATCGTATCCAAATAATCTATTCCATCAATTCTTACATAGAACAATACTGATTGAATGATTCACACATTTTATCATTTGATCAAACAACTAAAAACCCCTGCCATGTCGGCAAGGGTCAATACGTACATTTTTATTCATCATAGATAGAACGCGGCTCGCCAATGGCTACTTCCATTTCCCAATCGATCGGACGTTCTAATGAAATTTGACCAATCTTTCCTGAGCGTAGTTCACGTAGCAATAGCTCAGAAGCTTTGTCATAGTCAATATATCCACCTGACGCCATACAGCCACGTTTTTTACCGATCATTTCTAGTAATTCTACGCCATCCTCAGGTAAATCAGACAGCTTAAAGCGGTCTTTTAATCGCTCTGGATAGTAATGCATCATATACCGCACAGCATACAGGGCCACCTCAGAGAAATCAATCAGTTCATCCTTAATAGCACCACTTGCAGCTAATCGTAACCCTACCATTTGATCCTCAAACTTAGGCCAAAGAATACCTGGTGTATCCAGAAGCTCTAGTGTATCGCCCATTTTTACCCATTGCTGTGATTTGGTCACGGCAGGGCGATCTCCTGTCTGTGCAACAGAGCGTTTTGCTAAACGATTAATCAGTGAGGATTTCCCAACGTTTGGAATACCTAAGATCATGATTCGTACTGCTCTTGCCAGCATTCCACGATCTGCACGTTTTTGTAGCATGTCTGAAGCTAATTCCTGGCATAGCTCTGGGAGCTTGTTCACTCCTCTTCCTGATAAAGCATCAATCGGCAGCGTACGGAGGCCTTGTTCTTTAAAATATCTTATCCACATTTCTGTTACAGATGGATCAGCCAAATCCGCCTTGTTTAGCAATATCAAACGTGGTTTTTCTGCCACGATTTCATCGATCATCGGGTTACGACTAGATAAAGGTAGTCTTGCATCCAGAAGCTCGATGACCACATCAACCTGCTTTAATTTCTCCGTTACTTGGCGGCGAGCTTTAGCCATATGTCCCGGAAACCATTGGATTGTCATCGTACATTCACCTACTTTGTTTACACAGCTATTTACTTCATTAGCGTGTCATGCGTATATCTTTTAACGGCCAGAAGACAAACTCTGCCCGGCCTACCACCTTACTTATTTCAACTGGGCCAAACTCTCGGCTATCTGAACTATTTTGGCGATTATCCCCCATTACATAAATATGTCCAGGTGGAATCGTTATTTTTTCGAAAGGAGTGGTTAGTGGTAGATCCTTCTCTTTTTGCGCAATTTCACGTTTCTCTTTTAAGTATGGCTCTTCCACTGCCTTATCATTAACGTACAAAACATCATCTTTTACTTCAACGGTGTCTCCAGCAACAGCGATGACCCGTTTGATATAATCACGCTTCTCAGACGCATGGAATACGATAATTTCCTCACGTTGCGGCTCTCTTAGATGATAGAGAGCTTTGTTAACCACGAGTTTTTCTTCGTTATGCAAAGTAAAATCCATGGAATGACCCTCGACGATAAACGGGGCAAATAAAAAGGTACGGATGAAGAATGCTAAAGCTATGGCTATGACAATCGCTTTAATCCATTCCCAAGCTTCATTTTTCTTCTTGGTAGTCGAGGCGTTTTCGCTCATAATCTTTCCTCCTGCTCTAGAGTCTCATTTATCTATTATATATGACAGAAGATATCTTTACACTTTATAAGTGCATCTATCTGAGATGAACTGTATTTTCTAGAGAACTGAGGGCATTCAAAACCGAATGTAACTGAAAAAAGGGGGACTGGCAAGCAGCCCCCCTCTTATTCTTATCGACGAATTTCTTTAATGCGAGCAGCTTTACCTACGCGATCGCGAAGATAGTACAATTTCGCACGACGTACGCGACCATGGCGAACTACTTCAAGTTTGTCGATCTTCGGTGTGTGTAGTGGGAATGTACGCTCAACACCCACGTTGTAAGAAATCTTACGAACAGTGAAAGTTTCGCTTACACCAGTACCACGGCGGCGGATAACAACGCCTTCGAACACCTGAATACGCTCACGAGTGCCCTCGATAACCTTAACGTGTACACGTACAGTGTCACCAGGACGGAACGCAGGAATATCCTGTTTCAGTTGTTCTTTTTCCAATTCACGAATAATTTGATTCATCATGATTCACTCCTTCCACACAGACGTTCTTACTCGCCTTACTTGTTAAACCTCTGCTGGGTTAACGAACGAGTAGCGGACCGTCGTAGTCAGCGACAAAATGCCACAAGTGATATTCTAGCATAACTATAGGCCGTTAACAAGCATTATTAGAAAATAATCAAGGAAAAATTCCCTCAATCTACTACTATAAATGGATGATCAAAAATCAGTGGCAAATTGGTAGGATTAGTCTTCCCATGCTTGTAAAATCAAGCGTTACTTTCTTCTTGCTGAATCTCTATTAGTAGCTTTTCAATTTCTTTGGTTTTCTCAATCTTCTCCAGTAACTCTGGTCGACGTTGCAGGGTGCGCTTTAGAGATTCTTTCAGTCTCCATCTCTCAATATTCGCGTGATGTCCAGACAAGAGGATATCAGGCACCTTCCAGCCGCGGAAATCAGCAGGGCGTGTGTAATGGGGATGCTCTAAAAGTCCCGTAGAAAAAGAGTCTGTTACAGCAGACATTTCATTGCCGAGAGCTCCTGGCTGTAAGCGCACAACGCTATCAATCACAACCATGGCACCTAATTCTCCACCTGTTAGCACATAATCGCCTATCGAGATTTCATCCGTGACCAGATGCTCACGAATTCTCTCATCGTAGCCCTCATAGTGACCACAAATAAACACGAGGTGCTCTTCACGAGCTAACTCCTCAGCCATTTTCTGATCATATCGTCTTCCTTGCGGGCACATTAGAATAATACGCGGTTTCGAGGTACCCTCACGAGCCTGAAGGTCTTCCACGGCATCAAAGATCGGATCTGGCTTTAAGACCATGCCACCACCGCCTCCATAGGGAGTATCATCTACGTTGCCGTGTTTGCTTTTCGAATAATCGCGAAAGTTAATGACTCCAAAATCGACGATTCCTCGCTCTGCTGCTTTTCCTAAAATACTGGTAGAGAATACCCCTGTAAACATCTCTGGAAACAGTGTTAGTACATCAATACGCATGATCTAACTCTCCTCTATAGCAATCCATCCATGAGGTGGCAAATTACTTTTTTGTTCTGAACATCTACCTCTTTAATGCAATCATCAATGAAAGGTAGCATGATTTCTTTGCCCTTGTTACCTTTTACTACCCAAACATCATTGGCACCTGGCTGTAAAACCTCTGTAATCTTGCCTAATACCTCACCTGTGTCCGTAATCACTTCGCATCCAATAAGCTGATGAATATAAAATTCATCTTCTTCAAGCTCTAGCAGTTCCGTTTCCGAAACCTTTAATTCTCCACCCTTATACTTTTCCACGTCATTAATAGATGAGTAGCCTTTAAAGGTTAGAATGGTAAAATCTTTGTGTTCGCGATACGAAGCTATTTCCACAATCACTGGTTCGGTCAAGCTTGGATGGAACAAATGTAATTTATTCCCTTTTTTAAAGCGAACATCTGGGAAATCTGTTGTAGAAACGACACGCATTTCTCCACGTAATCCCTGTGTATTAACCAATTTTCCTACTGTATAAAATTTTGGTTGTGTCACAAGCTTTTGCCTCCTTGACGTATTTCTATTACAATCCCGTCACGAATGATAATTTCAGCATCTGCCATTTTTTCATTCCAACGGTCCCCTACTTTCATTTCAACTTGACTTTTAAGGGTTTGCTGATGGAGTTCACTTT
>NZ_LSSO01000080.1:0-5638 GCF_001645205.1 Brevibacillus sp. SKDU10
CCATATTATAAAGGGATAGAAGGGCTTTTTAAAAGGATTATTTTTTCGGAATGTAAGTAAAACGCATTAAAAATTCTGTTTATTAATCAAAAAAAACGATTTAACTGGCTAAAATACGTACAATGTTTTGTTTTAGCTTGATTAAATTCGGATATTAAAATAAAATAAGATTGCACCGATCAATTGTTGATTTCTTTTTGGTAATGTTGTGTTTTGTGATATTCTGACAGACTACATATGAGTTAAGACAGAAAAAACAACAGGGAGGTTTCTTATGCATAAGTGGGAATCTATAGATGAAGCTAACAGATACATAAAAGAAAGAATAAATCAAACACCAACCATCGGATTGATTCTAGGATCGGGCTTAGGTGAATTAGCGGAAGAGTTAACTGATGCCATTGTTATTCCCTATCAAGAAATTCCTCATTTTGTGATGTCGACAGTGGATTATCATGCAGGTAAACTAATTGTTGGCAAGCTTGAAGGGAAGACGGTTGTTGCTATGCAAGGCCGCTTTCATTATTATGAGGGTCACAGTATCGAATCGGTAACATTTCCAATTCGAGTAATGAAAATGCTGGGGGTTGAGCAACTTATTTTAACCAACGCCAGTGGAGGCTTACACATCGACCAGCAGCCAGGGGATTTAATGTTAGTGACGGATCACATTAACTTAATGGGGATAAATCCGTTGATTGGGGCTAATGATGAGAGGCTGGGAGATCGCTTTCCTGATATGAGTGACACCTATTGTAAATCCTCAGCTCAGTTGGCAAGACAGGTAGCAGCACAGATAGGTGTACCTCTAAAAGAGGGTGTCTATGTAGCTTTTACAGGCCCTTCCTTTGAAACGCCATCTGAAGTAAGAATGGCACGAACAATAGGGGGAGATGCAGTTGGCATGTCGACAGTACCAGAGGTGATTGTAGCCAAGCATGCTGGTATTAAAGTGCTGACTATCTCATGCATTTGTAATTTAGCGGCTGGTATTTTACCTCAGCCTATTACGGCTGAAGAGGTATATGAGGCGGCAGGACAAGCAAAAGAGAATTTTTCTAAGCTTCTACGAGGCATCGTGGGGAATATGTAAGTCACAAGGTTATAAGAATAGGTATTAAATAAAAAACAGAGGTGTAAGTCATCATGGATTTTCTTCGAGGCCTCCTTGGGGTAATTGCTGTTCTATTTATTGCATTCTTGTTTTGTAACAATAAGAAAGGGATTAGATGGCGTCCGATTATTGGAGGATTAGCTATCCAGTTTCTGTTTGCATTCATTGTGTTAAAGTGGGAGGCAGGTCGAGCTGTACTAAGTAAGTTCACCGACGTAATGAACCATGTTATTGGTTATGCTAATGAAGGGATTAGATTCCTTTTTGGCGGGCTGTACACTCCTGATTCTAAAATTACGTTTGTCGTAGCATTTAATGTTGTGCCGATGGTTATTTTTTTCGCAGCTCTGATTTCTGTTTTGTATTATGTAGGCGTTATGCAGCTATTTATCAAATACATTGGTGGCGGTATTTCTAAAATATTAGGTACAAGTAAGGCTGAGTCAATGTCAGCAGCGGCGAATATTTTTGTGGGTCAAACGGAAGCACCTTTAGTTATTCGTCCCTTTTTAAGCCAACTGACACGCTCAGAGCTGTTTGCTGTTCTAACAGGGGGACTTGCTTCTATAGCGGGAACAGTGCTTGCTTCCTACTCTTTACTAGGTATCCCGATGGAATATTTGCTTGCGGCGAGCTTTATGGCTGCTCCCGCTGGATTAGTTATAGCCAAGCTATTCTTCCCGGAGACTGAAAATATAAAAGACCGGGAAATAAAACTGGAAAAAAATGAATCAGCGAATATATTTGATGCAGCAGCACGCGGGGCTGGAGATGGCCTGTTTTTGGCGTTGAATGTAGGAGCAATGCTGTTGGCATTTGTAGCCTTGGTTGCTATGGTGAATGGTTTGCTTGGCTATATCGGAGGACTGTTTGGCATGGAGATAACCTTGCAAGGAATTTTTGGTTATCTTTTCTCTCCTTTGGCTTTTGCAGTTGGAGTACCATGGAGTGAGGCTGTTCAAGCAGGTTCTTATATCGGACAAAAAATCGTATTAAACGAATTTGTTGCTTATATTGATATGGCTAAGAACATGGCAAATTTGACACCTAAAACGGTAGCAATCCTGAGCTTTGCGCTTTGCGGATTTGCTAATTTTGGCTCTATGGCGATGCTGATTGGTGGCCTTGGTTCACTTGTACCTGAGCGTCGAAGCGAAATTGCTCAGGTTGGAATGAAGGTAATCTTTGCCGGTACATTGGCTTCCTTGTTAAATGGTGCGATTGCTGGGATGTTCTTGTAAGGGGCAAAACCACAAAACGCAGTTCCTTACCTATGATGTAGGAAGGAGCTGCGTTTTTGTATGTAGTCACTTTCTTCTACGTCTTCTCATGCTTGGAAGTTTTATGGAGAGGAGGGAGTTTCCTCGAAAGCGGTATCAATATCCTCATCATCAATTTCGATATTATATCTGCTTAAAAGCTGTCGCCATTCTACAGATAAGGGCTGGTCTGTGATCACTTTCGTAATGCCTTGAAAGTCGGTGATAAAAGTAAAGCCAGCTTTATCAATTTTAGTATGATCGAGCACTAGGATTTTTTGCTCTGAGTTTTTTAACATCAGTTTTCTAATTTCCGCTTCAAATTCGTTAGAATCTGTAGCGCCTCGTTGAAGATGAAGGCCGGTACAGGAAACGAAGGATGCATCGGCAAAATAATGAGAAAGGGCTCGAGTTGCTGAGTGGCTAACATACGAAAGGGAACGGCGTTGTAAAGTTCCACCTGTGGAAATTAGCTTTACGTGTTCAGCATCCGATAGCTCTAGCTCGACCTTAAATGAATTGGTGATAACCGTAAGATTCTGTTTATTTTTTATTTTTTTGGCAATATATAATGAAGTAGTGCTGGAATCAAGCATGATTGTATCGCCGCTTTTTATAAGCTGAGCGCATTTTTCTCCTAGTTTTTGCTTTACATCGACATAATAGCTTTCACGTACCCAGAGTGGAAAATCAGAGCGTAGTCCATCTTCTAAAATAGCTCCTCCATATGTACGTACTAAAATGCCTTCCTTCTCTAATTTGTCTAAGTCACGACGTATAGTCTCTTCAGAAACAGAGAATTGTTTACTGAGCTCTGTTACCATGACATTTCCTTGTTCAAATAGCATGTTCATGATTTTTTTGCGACGTTCGATTGCTAACATAATACCTCCCAAAACAATGATCTATCCCAATCGACCTACAGGTATGTCTCTTGCCAAAAAGGATACCAAAAATAACGTTGTAAAAAAAGATAGAAAGAAAAGAAATTTGAATCATCATTTACAGAAATCCAGATGGAGTGTCGAAAAAGTTTGACCAAAGGGCTGGAAGCAGTTGAAAATAAGTATACAGATTAGTAAAATCAAGGTATCAGTCAATAAAAATGTTAGATTATGTGGTTTTATGTGATTTTTGATTCGTAGCAGAAATTTTTTTGTTTTTTTGCTATAACAAAGATAAGACAAATCGTAAATCCTAAGTCACTCAATTTTGAATTGGCTTATTACAAATAGGGGAGGCTCTCAGATGGCGACGTTTATTCAATCGGTCCGTTTTGAAGACAATACTTTATTTATTTTAGATCAGACGAAACTTCCAACTTTGAAAGAATTTTTAGAAATAGACAACATAAAGGATGCCTGGGATGCCATTAAGGAGTTAAAGGTAAGAGGAGCTCCTGCGATTGGGATTGCTGCCGCTTATGGACTACTGTTGGGAATTCATGATGCACCTGAGGACTCCTTTGAGGCCTTCTACGATGTATTCACAAAGCATAAAGAGTACCTCGCGTCTTCACGACCTACAGCAGTGAACCTATTTTGGGCATTAAACCGTATGGAGCAACGAGCTTTGGCTGACCAAAACCTACCAGTGGCTGAAATGAAACAGCGTCTTGTTACAGAAGCGCATGCGATTCGTGATGAGGACGAAGAAACATGCCGGATGATTGGTGAACATGCATTGACGTTGTTTGAGGATGGCATGGGTGTGTTAACGCATTGTAATGCTGGTGGAATTGCTACGGCACGTTATGGTACAGCACTTGCACCTATTTATTTAGCAAAAGAAAAAGGCTGGGATATCAGGGTTTTTGCCGATGAGACTCGTCCCTTGCTGCAAGGGGCTCGTCTGACAGCATGGGAATTACATGAAGCGGGTATTGATGTTACGTTAATTACGGATAGCATGGCTGCAATGGTGATGTCTAAAGGCTGGGTACAGGCCGTTATCGTTGGATGCGATCGGGTTGCAGCTAATGGTGATGTAGCGAACAAAATTGGAACGTATGGTGTAGCACTACTGGCAAAGGCTCATGGCATTCCATTTTATGTAGCAGCCCCCATGTCTACAATTGACCTAGATACCGCTACAGGAGAACAGATTCCGATTGAAGAGCGAGAAGCTGGTGAAATTATTGAAGGGTTTGGCAAGCAAACGGCACCCAATGATGTCAAAGTCTTTAATCCTGCCTTTGATGTAACTCCACACGATTTAATAACAGCAATCATTACTGAGAAGGGTATTTTACGAGCTCCTTACGACAATGCATTGACAGAGCTGTTCCAGGTCACTGCAAAAAGCAACTAGATGGACCCACAGGAAACAAGGAGGACATAACTAATCATGACCGAACCAACGTACGAACAGATGAAAGATGAAGCTAAAATCAAACAGGATATCTGTGAGATTGGGCGTAAAGTATATGAAAAAGGCTTTGGTGCGGCTAACGATGGAAATATTTCGGTTCGTCTTTCTGCCAACGAGATCTGGATCACGCCAACCGGGGTAAGTAAAGGAGCTTTGCAGCCAGATATGCTGGTCAAAGTAAACCTCCAAGGGGAGGTATTAGAAGGAGAGCTTCAACCAACCTCTGAGATGAAAATGCACCTGAAAGTATACGAAATGCGTTCAGACATTGGCGGGATCGTTCATGTTCACCCTCCGTATGCTACAGCTTTTGCGATAGCAGGCATTCCCTTAGATTTTGCAACCCTGCCAGAATCGGTAGTGCTGCTTGGAACCATACCTTTAGCTAAATATGCAACTCCTTCCACCCATGCTCTTCCTGAATCCATTGCTCCTCATATCATGAGCCATCAGGGGGTTTTGCTAGAAAACCACGGGGCACTTACATGGGGAAAAGATCTGCAAACAGCCTACTATTTGATGGAGTCGCTCGAATTTACTGCAAAAATTAATTGGATTGCAAAACAAATGAACGGAGCACGGGAATTGTCAGTAGAACGGGTGCAAGAGCTAGTAGCGTTGCGAGAGAAAATGGGCTTAATGGGGGAGACACCAACAGGAGTCATTTGTCCACCAGGAATCGATGTATGCTCTGCAAACGAACAAGCTATCTCTTTGAAAGAATCACAACCACTGACAGTCAAATTAGATGAACAACAAATGGAGGAGCTTGTTAGCCGGGTAACCAAGGCAGTTATTTCCCAGCTACAACATCCAAAACTGAAATAGGAAATGGTTAAATAGAAAAATGCGAAGCCTGTTTTCAAGGTTTTCGCATTTTTCTTTTGGTTTAAAA
>NZ_LSSO01000081.1:0-766 GCF_001645205.1 Brevibacillus sp. SKDU10
AACACTCCCAACCCTTCAAGAAAAAGGGCTGACGGGCTTCGATATGATTTTTATTGATGCCGATAAACAAAACAACCCTCATTATTTACAATGGGCTTTAAAGCTTTGCAATCCAGGGGCAATTATTCTTGGAGATAATGTGGTGCGCGGTGGAGAAGTGATTCACTCTGAGAGTGAAGATGATCGTATTCAGGGCATTCGGCAATTCTTTGATCTGCTATCTGCTGAGCCCCGCATTGAAGCAACGGCTGTCCAAACCGTGGGAAGCAAAGGCTATGACGGCTTCGCACTTGGTGTCGTAAAAGGATAGAGATAAATCAAGTAATAAACCAAAGAAAAGCACTCCTGATAAAAGGAGTGCTTTCCAAATGAAAAACAAGAATCAACCGCCTACGCCATGTTCATAGGGAGCTACTGAATGTTCCGCTTTTGCTACTTCTACATCTGCTGCATGACTAAACATTCCAAAAGCCATTACTAGCGATAGCAAAAATCCCCTCATCATTTCTCACCTCCTCCATCAATTTTTTATACTCTCTTTTTTGTTGTTCTGTGGCGTGATATCTGTATGCTTCAAAAAGTGTTACACATTGGATGAACTTCTTCTGATTATTCATCACGATCGATAAATCCAGACATCGGAGAGTATCTATTATTCCACTTTCAAACCGTTCATTTTGAAAATGGTAAATAGCCAGATCATATCGAAACCGGAGATGTCGATCTACACGAATGGAGTCATGGGAATGTTCAAAGGTACGTATTT
>NZ_LSSO01000082.1:0-988 GCF_001645205.1 Brevibacillus sp. SKDU10
TTTACGTAAGTAACCTGTTTTTATACAAGTAACGCTGTTTTTTTATTATTTGCAGAAAATTTGTTACAATAGAAATGTTTACAGGTTCGGATTTATAAGTGAGCAAGATTTTAATCGATGGAAAGGAGGCTGAATCGAATGAATAACGAGTACATAGTAGGGTGGGGAACGCTCGCTCTCATTAATGCTGGGCTTGCACAAGGGAAAAATCGATCGGGGCTTATCTGGTTTCTCTTGTCCTTGTTAGGAGGTCCGATTGCTACGTTCATTTTAGTTGTTTTACCAAAGGAATAAGGCATGCATCATTTTCTGAAAAGCGAAGGAGAGAGCTAACATGGAAATCAGAATGGCATCAAAAGAGGATATGAAGTTTTTATATGAAAAGACACCCCAGGCATTACAGGAAGGAACCCTGGGCTACATTAACGTGGATTTCAAAAGCATCGAGGAACCCATTCACAAATTGCTGGAGAAAGGGGCTTGGTATCTGGTAGGCAAGCAGAATGAGCAAATCGTTGGCTGGGTGCTAGCGGGCAGCATCACCGAGCAGTTTACTAATAAAGAGCTCGGTTATATTTTCGAGCTATATGTCATGCCCGAGTCGCGTGGAAAGGGATATGCGAAACCACTAATGGAAGCGGCCATTCAGAGGCTAAAAGAACAGGGATATGCTGAAATCAGACTAAATGTCTATGTAGCTAATGAAGCAAAATCGCTTTATGAAAAGCTTGGGTTTCAGGAACGCAATGTGATTATGAGCTTAAAGTAAACAGCAAAAAGTATCAAATTTTTTTATTTCTTCCTCGCTATAATGACAATACATCACATGTTACATTCGAGGAGGAAATGTTATGCAAACCAGACAAGGCTACTTCACGTATCTAGAAGGTACAAATAAAGAGGTTGGTGAGCAGCAAGCTGAAATGCTACGCCATATCCCCTACTTGTATCAGGTTTATTTTGTAGAGGAGACAGATGCAATTTCAGA
>NZ_LSSO01000083.1:0-610 GCF_001645205.1 Brevibacillus sp. SKDU10
TAGCAATCAGGTAAGGAGTATCGCTCTTCTTTCCTATTTTCGTACTGGCGATTTCACCATCCATGATTTCGACTAAAGCCGCGTCTTCACTGGGATCTGCTACTAACAGGTTCACGTTTGATACGATGGGCATATCGCGCAATCGCTGCAACGCTTCGTCTACATTGCGACAGTGCTCCAATATGGTTCGAATTGCCGTCCAGAATTGCAGACCCTCTCCTTTTGGAGAACGCAATCCTGGATGAATTCCTACTGGCAGACCGCAGGATGACATTGTGATGCATAGTCCCTGATCGTTCATACCTTCATGTCGTCCAAATGATAAGCCGCTAAAGCCCGTATGTGCATACGTTCCCTGTACGCGAGTTGAGCATAGTCTCATGTCGTCTAAGTCAGGGGTAAATTCGTAATTTCGCAATACATACAGATGGCCATCCCGCATCTTATTAGGAAGTACGACAGAGTGACTGCATCCCGACACTATACAGCTTTCATGTAGATAGCGCAAACGATTCATCGGCATCTTCGCTTGGCTGCAAAAGGCTTCAAGCTCCTCCCAAATACCCGGGGAATACTGTTGAAGCATCTGCTGCCGGGTCCAGAGGCGTTG
>NZ_LSSO01000084.1:0-3452 GCF_001645205.1 Brevibacillus sp. SKDU10
ACATTGGGGGAACTGATAAAGGAAAAAAGAGTAGGTTTGGGAATTAGCTTATCGGAATTAGGAAGAGTAACAGGGATTAGCAAAGGGGTTTTATCGAAGATTGAAAACGATGAAACAAAACGTCCAGAGCTTCGAACATTAAAACCAATTGCAGATGTTTTAGAAATCCCTTATGAAGAGATCATGGAACGCTATATTGATGTTGAGCACAGAATTGAATTCTTGGATAGCCTATTATCAGAAGCAATAGAAATGAAAAATTTGTTTTTAATAGCTAAATTAGCAAAAAAAATTCTTGAGAATTCCCAAGAAGATACATATACATCATTAGAACGATTGTATGATCTTGCAGGTAATACAATAAGGAATGAGGTTAAATTAAAGCTATATAGTGTTATTATTGAGTACGCTAGAATGCGTGGGGAGCCAAAATATATAGTAAAGGGTTTGTTACAAAAATATCTTATTGAAAGAAAAGATCTGAAAAAAATGGAGGATAGTTTTTCACTTGGGCAAGAAATTATACATTATAAAGGATTCTTGACTGAAGAAGAAAAAGCAATCTTTTATTTCCGTATGGCACTTCAAGCATTTGCCATTAAGAAATACCATGAAAGCATTGAACTAGCTAAAGCAGGTCTTATTGAAGACAAATCTAGCAGTGAATTAAAGGCTAGAGCCTATTTAGCAATGATTAATTCTCTTTTATTATTAGGGAAATATGATGAAGTTGAACATTATTTGTATATTTTCGAAAACTTTGAATATAATTTCGTTTCCGATGCTACCAAAATCACACGTGGCATTGTAAAAGCTAAAAAGAAGGAATATGATGTAGCTATTTCAATGTTAAAAGAGTGTTTAGACGAGGCTAGTAAAGAGCTTAAAATACATGCGGCGAATGAACTATTTGATGTATATTTTCAAACGAGAGACATAAACTCCATTGCAGAATTGCTGACCCTAGAAGAAGAATGTATAATTAGCAATCCTCAAACACCATTTCAGTACATATCTATGGGGATATTTTATCGATACAAAGGAAATTTTATGATGGAAACTGGATTCCCTGAAGAAGGAAAAGAATGCTATCTGTCGAGTTTAAATTCTTTTGGGAAGGTGAGCGCATATCAAGAAATGTTAATATGCATGAAAGATGTTTTCTCACATTTTTCCAAAAAGTCAATGTCGTTTGATTTGGAATATATAAAACAATTAGATGAAGTGTATAATAATATTACGAACATAAATTGTAATTAAAGGAGGAATGTGGAATGAAAAAGATGCTAACTGTGACGGTATTATTCTTATCATTAATTGTTGTTGCGGATTTATTGCCTTTAAACAAAACAGAAGACACTCTAAATGTCATCGCATTAAAAAGTACTCCGTATGTAGTTGATCCGGGATATTAAATCAATTATTTCTTCTTCAAGGGCGCTGTTAATCCAGCGTTCTTTTTTATGAACAATAATTTATTTTTTGTCGAAATTTTAAGTGCGTTCTACATATTTAATATCGGAAGGTAATTTATAGTACATATGGTAAAATGATACACAGGGGGAAGGAGGGAGGTGTCATCTTCAAATTATATGACTTAACAACTAAAAGGGGCGTTCCCATTAGTTTGCACACCATCGGAACGCCCCACACCTTGAGCAACAAAAAATATTACTCAAGTTCATTTTAACACTCACATACAGAATATGAAAACAGAAAATTTCAAATCCAAAGATGATTTACAGAAGCTCATTGAAATCCTCCGTCAAGAATTAGAACAGGTATTTTTAGAGAAGGCTCATTTTTACATCCAGCTGTACTTCAAATGAGACAGCAACTAGACGAGTACATTGCTGCACTTCAAAAAATACAGTAAATAAGTTCAAGAAAAACATTTTTGTTAGGCTAAAAAAGTATGTGCATTTCGTGACCTTTTGTTTCTTGTAATACCATTTTTTGTGTTGTAATATAATGTAAATGGAGGTTTTTAAATGTTTAAAAAAGTATTGCCTGTAATGTTTACTCTTTCTTTGATAGCTACAGGAGTTGTATCTGCGAATGAGCCGACTCAATCACAAAGTCATGAAAAACTTCCAAAAGCACAATCTAATGCCACGTATTATTACTGGAAAATAATCGGTACTGAGAATCTTGGTAAAGTGACAAAAGGTGATTGGATAGTGGACTATATCGGCTATCCAGCAAAAGGTGCAGGAGAGGTGGATTCGTTTTCTATTTCTACTTCTTATTCTCACTCAGTAAGTGGGTCAATTCAAGTTGGGAATGATATTATATCAGCTACTGTTGGATATGAAATAGGGGACGAGGTACAACTAACAGTACAGAAGGCATCAAGACCGCTTGCTAAAGGAGAATATGTTAAAGCTAGTTACAGAAAAACTTATCTACGCACGCTTATAGATCAACAACAGTATTTCTATGATTTAGGAAATACATATCCTCAAAATAAATATGCAAAGGGTTATGCAGACGAGGCAATTAAGCCCGAAATTAAACTAGATTATTATAAAACAAATGCATCACTTACACCAGAAGAGGAAAAACCTTACTTTACCGAAATTTTTGAATACGTTGATGGAGCGTATGTAAAAGTTTCTGAACAAACCCATTAATAGCACACTTTGGAGGGTGCATATGAAGACAACAGGATTAATTATAACTTCATTAGGGCTTATTGGACTCTCACTAGTATTAGGAATGGCAAAGTTAACCATGTATGTTGACAAAATGATTGGTAGTTACCACCCTGACTGGACTAAATATTTAGAAATGGGCACGATATTTCCTGTAATTATTGTCTTAGTTATAGGAATTGTTTGCTTATTTATTAAACAAAAATGAACATTATGAATTAAGGGCAATGAGCTATGATTTGCCTTGGAAATGTCTTTTAGATCCAATAGAATCTCCCTCAAGGGGCGACTCACAGGTTGACTGAAAATAGACACTCCCCACAGTTTCCAGACTCAAGGGAGGTCTATTTCTTTTGTTATTTTTCAAACCTAATCTTACAAAATAAATACATAACCAGTATCTTCATCATATTTTAGATTCCTTACTGTAAACCTAGTTGGAATTTTGACATCTTTTTACTTTATTGATTTGAATGGCTTTACTAATTTCTTTGTTTTTGATGGATTTTCATTTGGTAGTTCTGAATTACTTATAAGGATTTACAATACTGGAGTAGTTGGGAATATCTTTTTTGTGGTAGTTAATGTAACCATAATATTGAGGTTTGTTGAGGAGCTTT
Organism: Brevibacillus sp. SKDU10; assembly: GCF_001645205.1. Classification (NCBI taxonomy): domain Bacteria; kingdom Bacillati; phylum Bacillota; class Bacilli; order Caryophanales; family Paenibacillaceae; genus Brevibacillus; species Brevibacillus sp. SKDU10. The sequence goes on from NZ_LSSO01000084.1 coordinate 3,275, forward strand.
AAGTGGGTGAAACAATGAGAAGTAAATCTTTACTAATAAACTTTGCTTCAGTAGCATTAGCAGAATTGATTTGTTTATTTTATATCAAGCAAAATAAAATCTTTACTTGGACTGTGAGTTTACATGCATCCCAGATCACTGCAACAGGTGAGACGGGATTTTTTTATAAATCAAGCTA
>NZ_LSSO01000085.1:0-1387 GCF_001645205.1 Brevibacillus sp. SKDU10
CACACCAAGTGTCTTGTAATACGCGGGGAGGATTTGGAGTTCATGATGATTTAGTGAATTCCATAATCCAGAAAGTCCTACTCGAATTGAAGCAGAGCAACTGCATCTCTTAGCATTTTGTTGTAAACAGATGACATGAAAAACGGAGGAATTGAAATGGCAAGTACAAATGCGTTAGGTATGATTGAGACAAAAGGACTTGTGAGCGCGATTGAAGCAGCAGATGCCATGGTAAAAGCAGCTAATGTTGAGCTGGTTGGTAAAGAGCAGGTAGGCGGCGGCTTGGTAACCGTAATGGTACGTGGGGATGTCGGGGCAGTAAAAGCGGCAACCGATGCTGGTGCAGCGGCAGCAGAACGAATTGGCGAACTGATTTCTGTACACGTTATTCCACGCCCTCACACTGAGGTGGATAGCATTCTTCCTAAGTCCAAGCAACAACCAGTCTAATTACAGGAACATACTATCCCTTACAAGCTTTCTTTTGATAAAAATGGTTTTTGAAGGCTAAATAGCGGATAGTATGCCCTCTTTACATAAACAAGCATATGACTGAAAAGAGGTGTGGAGTTGATACAAGATCAGGTTGATCAAATTGTGGAAAAAGTAGTGGCTGGAATTAAGCAAAAACTGTTTATTCCCGTTGAAGCTTCAGGAAGGCATGTGCATTTATCTCGCAAGATCATTGATATCTTATTTGGAGAGGGATATCAACTTACGAAAGCCAAGGAATTATCCCAACCAGGGCAATTTAGCTGCGTGGAACGGGTTGATTTGATTGGCCCTAAAGGAACGATTAAGAATGTGGCTGTTCTGGGACCGGAAAGGCAAAACACACAGGTGGAGGTTTCCTTAACGGATGCAGTTGCTCTGGGAATTAGACCGCCTCTTCGTGAATCAGGAAATTTAGCAGAAAGTGCAGAAGTTACGTTGGCTACCCAGCTTGCATCCGTTCCGGTCAAAGCGGCAATCATTGCGAAACGCCATATTCATATGTCAGTTGAGGATGCTCAATGGTTTGGTCTTTCGGATAAGCAAAGTGTGTGTGTGGAAGTCCTTGGAACGAGACCGGTTATCTTTCAAGAAGTAACCATTCGAGTAAGTCCACATTTTCGTACGTTTATGCATCTCGATTATGATGAAGCTAACGCTTGCGGGTATCAAAAAGGGACAGTTGCTAGACTTGTTAGGAAGTGACCGGTTTGGAGATAAAGCAGCTAATAGAAGCCGTTACTAATGAGGTTATATCTCGATTGGACACGCTTTCTTTAGAGGACAAGCAAAAAATAATCGTTATCTCTACACATGAAAGTGAATGGCTTGCTATAAAGTCGGTCCTCAATAAAAAATTTGACGTTCATTCTGTCGTAACCAATGATGTAACTTG
>NZ_LSSO01000086.1:0-1632 GCF_001645205.1 Brevibacillus sp. SKDU10
GCTAGACCTGCTGCGTCATCACCTGCACGGTTGATGCGAAGACCAGAAGACAATTTCTCCAGGTTTTTACCAGATGCGCCAGTGTTTACACCTAGTTGACGGTGTGTGTTTAGTGCTGATACGTTGTGATTGATTCTCATGATTTGTTACCTCCGTGTTTTTATTTCTTGAACCATCCATTTGTTCAAGACGATGTTGTATTGTTCATTTTAAATAAAGTTGCTTATTCAAAATGACAACTGATACAGTCACCTCTATAGGCTAGTAGTAGCTCTACACCTAGTACCTATCATTCAGAAAATATGACTTAGGCGACTATTATTAATATCGGATTTTCTTTATAAAACTTTACAGGATAGAAAAATATTTTTTTATTCAAACTTTTTTACGGTTAATTGTAGATTACAGCACTCATTTTTAGAAACAAGAAAAGACCTAACTGATTCGTTAGGTCCTTTCTTCTTATTATCATCGTAATATTAACGAAGTAATTGAAGTACGCCTTGAGGCTGTTGGTTAGCTTGTGCAAGCATTGCTTGAGCTGCTTGAGTCAAGATGTTGTTCTTCGTGAAGTCCATCATTTCTTTTGCCATATCAACGTCACGGATACGGGATTCTGCAGCTGTTAGGTTCTCTGCAGTTGCTCCCAAGTTGTTGATTGTGTGCTCTAGACGGTTTTGGTTCGCACCTAGTTTAGAGCGCTCTTCGGATACTTTATTAAGAGCGTTGTTGATGGTTGTGATTGCTTTGTCTGCTGCTTTTTGAGTGGAGATGTTAACACCTTTTGTGTCATCCGCCACCCCTGCATCTGCTTTCTGATCAGCAATTGTTCCTTTTACTACTTCGTTCATTTTTGTTTCATCTTTAGCAACTACATCAAGACCTGCTTTTTTCAGAGCATCCATTACATCTTGTTTAGTACCTGTCCCTACTGCACCATCGCTTTTTAATGTAACTGTGTATTCATTTGCTTTAGTTAATTCAGCAGAAGTTTCTGTTGCTGCAGTCTTAGTAGGGTCACTAAATTTAATTGTAATATCTGCACCATCTCTATTTTTTACAGTTAATTCAATATTCGCTAAATCAGTTTCTTTGTAATTACCGTTTACACCAAGTTCTTTATTGCTCATGTTGTTGATGCTCAATTTGATGTTTTGTCCTTGGTTAGCACCGATATGGAACGTTTTGTCTTCGAAAGATCCATCCAATACTTTTTGGTTGTTGAACTCAGTGTCTGTAGAAATACGTTTGATTTCTTTGGACAATTCATCAACTTCAGCTTGAAGCTTTTGACGGTCTACGCCTTCATTTGTGTCAGAAGATGCTTGAACTGCTAGTTCGCGCATACGTTGCAGGATGCTGTGTGTTTCAGTTAGTGCACCTTCAGCAGTTTGGATCAAGGAGATACCGTCTTGCGCGTTTTTAGAAGCCATTTCTAGACCGCGGATTTGACCACGCATTTTTTCAGAGATCGCTAGACCTGCTGCGTCATCACCTGCACGGTTGATGCGAAGACCAGAAGACAATTTCTCCAGGTTTTTACCAGATGCGCCAGTGTTTACACCTAGTTGACGGTGTGTGTTTAGTGCTGATACGTTGTGATTGATTCTCATGATTTGTTACCTCCGTGTT
>NZ_LSSO01000087.1:0-1067 GCF_001645205.1 Brevibacillus sp. SKDU10
CGGATAGCTTCATCAAATAATAACACTCTTCCCGTGACATATGATCTGCCATAAGTGGAGACAACGTTCCTAATACTTCATCCTTTAATCGTAGCTCTTCTAATTCATGTAAAAAGCCCTGAAAAAGTTGAATTTCCATTTCAGCCTGATGATTAAAACGACTGAGTGCTGGAAATTCAGATAAATTTGTTCGTAGGTAGCCAGCTAATTCGATTGCTTTTAGGTAAAAGTGCTGAAATTGTTTCGTAAAGTGCTTGCTTTTTTGTCTGTAGTCATTTTCCACCATATCAAGCAGAGAAGTGATGGTATCAGCATGACCCGCAGCATCAGAGAGCCATAGCAGATGAAAGTGAAGAGGATGAAATGAAGGGGGCCAATTACCAGTTAAACAGGCCTCCAAGATTCGTTCATATTCTTCCAGTTCATTCACCATATGGTTTATAAAAGTTGGAGGAAGGCTGATGGAAATCTTACCAATAAGATGTCGTTCTAGAAGATGAAGTTTAAACTGGCGTAGATTTTTTGTCTCGGTAACTGCTTGTTGGTTGAGTGTATTAATTTCTTCAGCTGACAAATTCCTGCGTGCATAATCTAATAACTTGTCAAATGTGTGGATAAAGTAGTTAGCCTGCTCGATGTCTGCTTGCTCTTTCGGAGCCAATGAATCAAAAATAAATCGGGAATGATCTCCCAGGATTTGTAGCCAAAAACGGTGTTCAAACAGAATATCATCGCGAGAATTTTTATTCACGTTGTTCCCTCCCTTATATAGTCCAGAATATGTGTGTAAAGCCAGAGGTATGTTAGGGGTTTCTAGATAATCGAAAAGCTAAAAACGTGGATATTACGTCGTATATGGAGGGTACTTAAATGGATCAATGTCCAAATTCAAAGGATTTTACGTTAAGAGCCGTACGCTTTATTTGAGCGGTGAACAAGGGTACAAAACACTTACAAGGGATCTCGGCATTAGTGACCCAAACCTTATTTACGTCAAATCCGTGGTACAGTGCAGTTCCTTCGCTAGATGAAAAAAGGCTGCAAGTTGCCTCCACGTTTGGATTTGT
>NZ_LSSO01000088.1:0-714 GCF_001645205.1 Brevibacillus sp. SKDU10
CATATAGTTATGAGGAAAGGTGTAGCCAAGACTAACTCCCTCAGCCCCAAACACTATCGAAAATACCGAGATATTCCGATTGACTGCCTGTTGAATTTGTTCATATAGTTCGCCTACCTGTGGCTCCCAAATGGATAACCACAGCTCACTTTTTGCCTGATATATCGTATCTGATAGTTCTTGTATCACGTGATCATATCCACTCAGATGCATAATCACATCAATAGCAGGGTCTTTCTCCAATGTTTCTAACGAATGCTCCAGATAATGAATCGTTTCCTCCATATTATTTCTTAAACGCTCCAGCATTTGTTTAGCAGGAACAGGCGCATATTTAACTGGGTCAGTTGGCACCAAATAAGCGGCTCCTCTGTCGATCAATTTACCTAACACCTCATAAATCATCGAACGCGGAACCCCTGAACGTTTGCTCACTTCATATCCAGTAGCCGGCGCTTGCTGTATCAAACTAACGTAGGCCTTGCTCTCATATTGGGAAAATCCCAGCTTGTGCAGCTGACTATAGATCGTCTCCACTGCTTCGCCTCCCTTTGTGCAAAGGTAAAAGTGATAGTCACAATACTTAATTAGAAGTCATAACCTTGTTTTCCTGTTTAAAAGGAGGAAAAATAAATCTACCGGCATAAAATTGATTACATCCATCCCAGTAGGAAAACGGATAAAATCTCCTTGTTGGAGGAACAGTATTGCTCC
>NZ_LSSO01000089.1:0-4510 GCF_001645205.1 Brevibacillus sp. SKDU10
GTCCCACAGTATACAAAAAGCGATCCTGCTGATCAAATTTCATTATCCGATTGTTAAAGGTATCTGCCACGTAGAATGCACCTGATAAAGGATCGAAATTGATGCCTCTCGGAAAATTAAATTGGTAGGGACCAAGACCAGATTCACCTTTTCCAATCTGTCTTTGGAACTTGCCTTTATCATTAAATACCTGTATTCGATTATTAAATGTGTCAGCTATGTATACCTCATCAGTTGGACTAATTGCAATTCCTTGTGGGAGGGCAAGCTCTCCTTGTCCTTTTCCGTATGTGCCAATCGTTAGTAAATACGTCCCAGCCTGATCAAACTTTTGAACACGATGATTGTATTCATCAGTAACATAATAGTTATTCTTGCTGTCAACCGCTAGCTCACGTGGAAAACCAAACTCCCCTTCCCCTTTCCCACGGGTTCCCCAGCTTTTTAAAAAATGGAATTGATGATCAAACTTTTGTATCCGATAATTCCCTGTATCTGCTACTAGAATATTCCCCTCCTGATCAATAGCGACTCCAAACGGCATGTTGAACTTTCCAGGCTTGTCGCCAAGACCACCAAAGGTCTCTAGTACCTTACCAGACTTATTCATTTTCACAATCCGATGATTCCCCATATCAGCCACATATATATTGCCAGTAAGATCCTTTGCCATAGCGACTGGCGTTCGAAACATCGAAGGATCATCTGCTTCATTTCCCCAAGCTTCTGAATACGTAAAGCATGAGGCAAACACAGGTGACTCCACAAGGAAAAATAGGGAAAACGAACAGATTATGGCGAGTAGCTTGGTTACGAAAAGTGGATGAATCCTTGATCGCTTATGACAATAAGGGCGATTTTCCGGGCTTTTCATATTAGCAATCCTCCCCTATCCATTCAAGAACAGTAGCTGCCCAGGTATATCCCGTACCAGCACTTACTGCTACTACAATGTCTCCTTTATGCAACAGATGCTTCTCCTGTGCAAAATGCAAACCAATGCATGGGTCTAATGCTGACATATGTCCATGGTGATCTAAATAAATCGCTTGATCCTCAGCTAGGCCTAGACGTTGTAATAACTCTCTAAACATGGAACGTTTGGTATGCAGTGGTAAAAGCAGCTTCATATCCTGAATGGTTTTTTCGCTCTTTTGTAGTGCTAGTTCAATCACTTTCACAAAAGTAGGAACGGATATGGGATCAAGACGCTCCTTCATGCTGGAAGGGTTCGTCACGTCAATATAATGGAGACGCTTCTCCACCGTATCGTGACTTGCTGGATTTTTACTACCACCCCCAGGTACCTTGACATCATCGTGAAATGATCCATCCGTTATCATAGCTGATTGTAAAATGCGACTCTTAGAAGCTCCGCGTGTAACTAATGCAGCAGTTCCGCCATCAGCGAAGTTAAACATGAACCGGGATCGCGGATTGTCGTAATCAATAATGTGTGATTCTTTACACCCAGCAACAAGCAGAATATTCCGAATGCTATTATCGGCCGTTAGCATATCCTTTGCCACCTTTAAAGCGATAGGAAAGCAGGAGCTTACATTCATAATTTCAAAAGCATATGCGTTTGTAGCACCTAGCTCATGCTGAATTTTAGCTGCACACGACCACACGTAATAATCCTTGTGCGGGCTGCCAAAATAGATAATGACATCAAGCTCTTCTGGGCGAATTTTCTTTCCTACAAATGATTTAGCAGCCGCTGCCGCCAGATCAGATGCGTGAAGCGTATCATCAGCTACATGTTTTTCATAAAGTCCAAACTTTTCTATGATAACTGAGGCAGGAATACCTGTTTTTTGAGCGAGCATGTCTGCTGTTTCTATGCGAGGGGGGAAATAAACACCCGTTTCCTCAATCCCGATGGCAACACTTGCTATGTTACTCTGTTTTCTATTCATATCTTCTCCCCTTCTCTTGGCACCACCATTGTAGCTATCCCCGTAAGAACTACTATGCCGTGTTGATTCGTGCATTCTGTTACTAAAGTTAACATTCTTCGTGCTTCATTAAACTCTTTTACAGTAGCAGTGGCTGTGATGGTATCTCCAATAAACACAGGAGCCTTAAATTGCAAGGTCTGATCCTTATAAACAGACCCTTTACCTGGCAAATGCATTCCTAGTAAACGGGATAATAGGCTAGCTGTTAGTAGTCCATGGGAAATTCTCTGTCCAAACCGTGTATCACCTGCATATACCTTATCAACATGGATGGGATTGTAATCACCGCTTAATCCAGCAAACATCACGAAATCTGTTTCTGTCATCGTTCGGCTAAATGAGGCACTCTGTCCAATCTTAAAACTCATTGTTGCAGTCACCTTCCTTATCAATGATTTGATTCTATCCTTTGCAAAGCAGTTTTATTGATCTTGCCTGTCGCATTTCGAGGAAATTCAGGTAAAAAGACAAAATATTTAGGTATTTTATATTTTGCGATTCTCATTTGACACGCATGCCGAAGCATTTCCTCTGTAAGCGTAGCGCCTTCTTTTATGACTACAAAAGCCTTTGCTACCTCACCCCATTTCTCATCTGCTATACCAACCACAGCCACTTCAGCTACTTCCGGTAATGAGCCAATCGCTTGCTCTACCTCTAAAGGGTAAATATTTTCGCCACCAGATATAATCATTTCCTTACGACGTCCAGCAATATAGAGGAAGCCTTCTTCATCCCTTCTCGCTAAATCACCTGTATAAAACCAACCATTACGCATTGCCTTTGCCGTCTCATTGGGTAAATTCCAATACTCCTTCATCACATGAGGACCTTTTATTGCCAGTTCGCCCACTTCCCCATTTGGCACCTCCTGATCATGCTCATCCACCAGCCTAATTTCACAAAACAGGACAGGCTTGCCAATAGAGCCAACCTTATGGCGTGCGTCCTCAGCTGAAAGCATACAAACAGTGGGGGATGTCTCGGTTAGACCAAAACCCTGTCCAAACGAAAGCCCTCGATCTTGATAATACAAAATCAGCTCATGTGGGCAAGGGGCGCCGCCATTATAAAACCAGCGGACGGAGCTCAGGTCTGTAGCGGGAAATAATTGACTCCTTCTAAGTGCATCATGAATAGCCGGAACCCCCATGACGATTGTCACTTGATGCTTCTGGATCATTTCTAAGGCTTTGTCTGGATGAAACCTGCCTAAAATAACGATGCTTCCTCCTGCAAACAATGTTGGAAAAGCAAACAGTCCAATTCCTCCGATATGAAATAAGGGTAGTAATACAATGGAACGATCACTCGAAGTAATATCTAAAGAGGTCAAATTATGGATCGCATTCCAAAACATATTTTCTTGTGTTAATACTGCTCCTTTTGGTCGTCCTGTGGTGCCAGAGGTATAGCAAATTAGATAGGGGTCTTTAGCATCTATTTTTTCAAAAATGAGAGGTTCGCTTGACAATAGATTGATAGCGTTTTCAAAATCAACTTCAATAGCAGTGGCTGCTCGATCTCGTGCTTCTTCACCGGAAAAATGTTTTTTGTGATCCATCCAAATAATCTGTTTCAAACTCACCTTCGTTTCCATTTGCTTGATGACAGGCTTAAATTCATGTTGTGTAAACAATACTTTGGTCCCACTATCCTCTAGCTGATATGTGAGCTCATTCGCGGTCAATCTTATATTCAGCGGAACCGCAATACCGCCCAGCTTAGCAATAGCAAACAATAATAAAACATAGGACAGACTATTTTGTGCTAAAATCCCTACTCGGACTCCAGCTTCTACGTCACATTCCTGTTGGAGAAACCGAGCGAACTGATTCACCTTTTGCCCCATTTCCTTATAGGTAAGCTGTTGCTCTTCTGTAATGATGGCTATTCGATTAGGAGTATTCTGTGCTCGCTGGTCAATCCAGTAAGCAATCCCTTGCATAGACATCCTCCTTTCCTAATTACTTGTTCTCAGCTTTTTTCCCCATACCTTGCAGAATAAAACTCATCGCTGTTTCAAATACCTCTACCGGCACCTCTTGATTTTCCCAATAAACCCATCTCATGCCTAAAAACTGTCCAATTGACATCAGACAATAAGCTAGTGCCTCCTTGTCTAGTGAGCGAAAAGCCTTCTCCTCCATTGCAGCAGTCAAGCTTTTGATAAAGCCACTCGCCAGCTTATCATAGTACCAGCGATACAACGCCTCATCTACTAACACAGCCTGCTGTACGATCCCATATAGGTTCCGATGTTCTTTTACCCAACGAAAAAATGCTTGAAATCCAAGTCGCAAAGCTTCTTCATGGGAATGAGCGTTTGTCACTTCTAGCTTGATTTTGGAACGTAAATCACGGCTTAGTTGTCTAATTAGCTCTTCATAAATTGCTTTTTTGGAAGAAAAATAATTATAAAAAGTGCCTTGGGCTACTTGTGCCTCTTGGGTAATCATAACGATAGACGCTTCATAATACCCATTTGCACCAAAGACCTGCTCGGCTGCTGTCAATAATTTTTGTCTGGTTTCTAGTCCTTTTTTTGT